>NZ_JAPCIQ010000001.1:0-149427 GCF_027707405.1 Aeromonas sp. QDB68
GATTACGACGACATCCTTGATGCCTGCACATCGGCCTGGAAGCACTTTATTGCCGATGTGGAGCGGGTGATGTCACTTTGTAGCCGAGATTGGATAAAACTGACCTAATGTTTAATCCGATTGGTATCACAATAATTTGAGGAATGGACACATGTTCAAAAGAACAGTAACGATGATGCTGGCGGCGGGAACCCTGGTATTAGGCGGTTGCGCATCCAATGGTGGTGCAGAGCAGGCGGCGGCGGACAACAGCGACTTCGGCGGCAAGTCCATCTACCTGCGTGGTGAGATGAACGACTGGATGGCCACCGACGAAAGCAAGGTCGTCAAGGTTGCCGACAAGCTCTACATGGCCAAGGGGACGCTCAAGAAAGAGTGGGCTCCTTACAAGTTCAAGTTTGCCGACTCCGGCTGGAGTTGTGGCACCAACTTCGGTTACAAGAGCCCGAGCGATGGCGTTGCCGTGCTCGGCGGGGAACCTGTACCGGTCAACCCGTGCTCCAAGTATGAGGACATGAAGTTCTCGCCCGAAGCGGATGGCGTCTATGAGTTCTATCTGAATATGGCGGGTGAGACACCGAGCGTATACGTCAAGAAACCCTGAGATAGTCTCTCGCTTTAAATCTCTCGGAAATTGAACCGGTTAAATGCCCTGGCCCAGAAATCTGCTGGCCGGGGCATTTTTTTAGGATAAAATCGGCGCCCTTACGACGGATGAATCACAACATATTGTGTTTTAAGTTCTTAAATTTACTACTGGTAGTATTCTTGTCACGATATTGCCCCATTCACAGGAGGTTGATTGACCATGGCTAAATCCATTCCGGTACTGGAGGGCGTCACCGCCAGCCGCCAGATCCCTCTGCAGGAGACGTCTCTCGAGATCTGGGACAGCAAGTATCGTCTCAAGAGCAAGGATGGCACCCCCATCGACGGCTCCATCGACGAGACCTACCAGCGTGTCGCTCGCGCGCTGGCTGCGCAGGAGCGCGAACCCGACACCTGGTATGAACCCTTCCTGTGGGCCCTGCGCAATGGTGCCATTCCGGCGGGCCGTATCACCTCCAACGCCGGGGCGTTTGAGCACAAGCCGGCGACCTCCACCATCAACTGCACCGTCTCCGGCACCATTGAGGATTCGATGGACGATATCCTCGGCAAGGTGCACGAGGCGGGGCTGACTCTGAAGGCGGGTTGCGGCATCGGTTACGACTTCTCGACCCTGCGACCGCGTGGAGCCTTCGTCTCGGGAGCGGGGGCCTATACCTCCGGGCCGCTCTCCTTCATGGATATCTACGACAAGATGTGCTTTACCGTCTCCTCTGCCGGTGGCCGTCGTGGCGCCCAGATGGGCACCATGGATATCCGTCACCCCGATGTCGTCGAGTTCATCCAGGCCAAGCGGGAGGATGGTCGCCTGCGTCAATTCAACCTCTCCCTGCTCATCACCGAAGAGTTCGTCAGTGCGGTGAAGGAGGATGCCCCCTGGCAACTGATCTTCCCCTACACAGCCAAGGAGGTGGAGCAGGATGGCATCACGCTGGATGACCCTGCGAGGGTGGTCTGGGCGGACTGGCCCAACAAGGAGGGGGTGGTGATCAACGAGCTGGGTCAGGTGGCCTGCAAGGTCTACAAGACCCTGCCCGCGCGCAAGCTGTGGAACGTCATCATGACCTCTACCTACGACTATGCGGAGCCCGGTTTCATCCTGATCGACAAGGTGAACCAGATGAACAACAACTGGTTCTGCGAAGAGATCCGTGCCACCAACCCCTGCGGTGAACAGCCTCTGCCGCCCTATGGGGCCTGCCTGCTGGGCTCGGTCAACCTGACCACCTTCGTGCGCGATCCCTTCACCGAGCAGGCCGCCTTCGACTGGCCCGCGTTTCGCAAGGTGGTGGCCATCTTCACCCGCATGCTCGACAACGTGGTGGAGATAAACCAGCTGCCGCTGGCCAAGCAGCGCGAGGAGATCACCGCCAAGCGTCGCCACGGCATGGGCTTCCTGGGGCTGGGCTCGACCCTCACCATGCTGCGCATCAAGTACGGCTCTGCGGCCTCCGTCGCCTTCACCGAACAGGTCTCCCAGGAGCTGGCGATGACCGGCTGGCAGGAGTCTCTGCGTCTGGCGAAGGAGAAGGGGCCCGCCCCCATCATGGAGCAGGAGTTCGAAGTCACCGGCAAGATGCTGCGTCTGCGCCCCGAAATGGCGGCAGATGGCATCAAGCTCGGCGACAAGGTGAAGGGCAAGGTGTTGCATGCCCGCTACAGCCGCTACATGCAGCAGGTGGCCGAAGTGGATCCCGCTCTGGTGGCCGAGCTGGCCGAGGTGGGCGGACGCTTCACCCATCACAGCAGCATAGCGCCGACCGGTACCATCTCCCTGTCGCTCGCCAACAACGCCAGCAACGGCATCGAGCCGAGCTTTGCCCACCACTACAGCCGCAATGTCATCAAGCCGGGCAAGAAGAGCAAGGAGAGGGTGGATGTCTACTCCTTCGAGCTGCTGGCCTATCGCGAGCTGGTGAACCCGGCCGCCATGCCCTATGCCGAGGAGGAAGGTAGCCGCCTGCCGGATTACTTCATTACCGCGGACGACATCACGCCGACCGGGCACGTGGATATCCAGGCGGCGGCCCAGCGCTGGATCGACTCCTCCATCTCCAAGACCGCCAACGTGCCGACCGATTTTCCGTTCGAGCAGTTCAAGGATATCTACCTCTATGCCTCGGACTCCGGTCTCAAGGGCTGTACCACCTTCCGCTTCAACCCGGCCGCCTTCCAGGGCGTGCTGGTGAAGGAGAAGGATCTGGAGAACACCAGTTACGAGTTTACCCTGGAAGATGGCACCGTCATCACGGCGAAGGGGAACGAGGAGATCGAATACGATGGCGAGCTGCACACCGCCGCCAACCTCTATGACGCCTTGAAAGAAGGCTATTACGGCAAGTTCTGAGGACGAGACATGGTCAAGAAGATCGACAGAAAAATCGTCGCCTACAAGGTAAAAACCCGGGATGAGCCGCAAGATGCGCCGACGCCCCAGGATGACGTGGTGCACATGCATGAAACCGTGCTGCGCCCGGAACGGTTGATGGGCACCACCTACAAGCTGAAGACGCCGGAGCATGTCTCCGAGCACTCGCTGTTCATCACCATCAACGACATCATTCTCAACGAGGGCACGGTGCACGAGACCCGGCGCCCGTTCGAGATCTTCATCAACTCCAAGAGCCTGGAGCACTATCAGTGGATAGTGGCGCTGACCCGCATCATCTCGGCGGTGTTTCGCAAGGGAGGGGACGTCACCTTTCTGGTGGAGGAGTTGCGCTCCGTGTTCGATCCCAAGGGGGGCTACTGGAACAAGGGCAAGTACGTGCCTTCGCTCATCGCTGAAATTGGCAATGTGATCGAAACCCATCTCACCGAGATCGGCATGCTCAAGGTGCCCGGGCTGGACGAGCACCAGCAGGCGTTCCTGGCCGAGAAGCAGGCGCAATTGCAGGCACAGCAACAGGCAGAAGAGCAGCCGGCGGGCAGCGGTTTCCCACCCAGTGCCGCGCTCTGCTACAAGTGCCACACCAAGGCGCTGGTGCAAAAGGATGGCTGCATGACCTGTCTCAATTGCGGGGATTCCAAGTGCGGTTGAGGTGCTGATTGCCACCAAAGGCCGGCAACATGCCGGCCTTTTCGTTGCTGATTTTATGTTCGAACGACGCCCATGATGGCAGCGATTTGTTGCGCACCGGTAAATTCGGGCGTAGCGTTGGGGGTAATAAAACTGTCACGGCCGTGTGGTTTCAATGACATCTGAGATTCACACACGTGGCACCTTCAGTGCCAAGGAGGATGCTTATGGACAACACGGACCGAAAGCTGTTTATCCTGGATACCAACGTTCTGCTTCACGAACCCCTCGCCATCTACTCCTTCAAAGAGCACGACGTGCTCATCCCCATGACGGTGCTCGAAGAGCTCGACAACATCAAGGATCGCCAGAAGGACGTCAGCCGTGATGCCCGCATCGCCATCCGTGCCCTGGAAGATGTTTTCCGCGATGCGACTCCGGAGCAGATAGTGCAAGGAGTGGCACTGGCCGGCGAGGCGAGCGGCCGTATCTCCATCTTCAGCGATCACCATCTGCCCCAGGATGCCGAGGTGTTCACCGACAAGGAGGCGGACAACCGCATCATCAACGCCGCCCTCTACCTGCAAAAGCACGAGATGAAGCGTCAGGTGGTGCTGGTCACCAAAGACATCAACATGCGCCTCAAGGCCAAGGGAGCAGGTCTTGCCCATGTGGAGGATTACCGCAGCGACCAGCTCATCGACGACATCCGCCTGCTCGCCAAGGGCTTCCAGGTGGTGCCCGGCAGCTTCTGGGAGCGGGTCGGCGAGTGCGACAGCGAAACCCATGGCCGCGATACGGTCCACGTCATCGATGCCAACCTGCTGGAGGGAGTCCACGTCAACCAGTACCTGCTGGACGAGGAGAACTTCTTTGCCGCGCGGGTACTGAGCCACGACGGCAACAAGATCCGCCTGAAAGATCTCGGCCGCGAGCGGCTGATGTCCCGCAAGGCCTGGGGGGTGCATCCCAAGAACGTCTATCAGGGCATGGCGCTGGATGCCCTGCTGGATCCGCACATCGACCTGGTGATCCTGACTGGCCCGGCGGGCTGCGGCAAGACCCTGCTCGCCATGGCGGCGGCGCTGGAGCTGGTGATCGAGAAGGGGATCTACGAGAAGGTGATCGTCACCCGCAATACCCCGGAAATTGCCGAGAGCATCGGCTTCCTGCCCGGCACCGAGGAGGAGAAGATGATGCCCTGGCTGGCGGCGGTGACCGACACCCTGGAGGTGCTGCACAAGCAGGACGAGAACATGAGCGGGTCGCTCAGCTACATCATGGAGAAGGCCAATATCCAGTTCAAATCGGTCAACTTCATGCGCGGGCGCAGCATCCAGAACACCTTCGTGCTGCTGGACGAGTGCCAGAACCTGACCGCGTCCCAGATCAAGACCATCATCACCCGCTGCGGGGAGGGGACCAAGATCGTCTGCTCCGGCAACCTGGCTCAGATCGACTCCAACTACCTGAGCCCGGTGACCTCGGGTCTGACCTACATCGTCGAGCGGTTCAAGGACTTCGACGGCAGTGCCAACATCTTCCTGAACGGGGTGGTGCGCAGCAGGCTGGCTTCGTTCGCCGAGGAAAATCTCTGATTTGACGGGATCTCTGCATGAGAAAGGGGAAGTCGGACGGCTTCCCCTTTTTTGATCCCGCCTATCTCATGCCTCTCTCGGTCGGCCCAGGTAGCGCAGCAGCCCGGGGTGATCGCTGCTGTGCAGGATATCCGGCTTGCCCTGCAAGGCGATGCGCCCTGCGTCGATGAAAAGCACCTGATCGGCGATGAGCTGGGCATCCTCGGGGTTGTGAGAGACCATCAGCACGGTGATGCCCTGCTCGCAGGCGAGGCGGGCGACCTCCGCCAGCATCTCCCGGCGCAGGGCCGGATCGAGGGCCGAGAAGGGCTCGTCCAGCAGCAGCAGCGGCCTGCCCCGCACCAGGGCGCGGGCCAGCCCCACCCGCTGCTGCTGGCCGCCGGAGAGCTGCTCCGGCAGGCGCGTCAGCATCTCCCCCAGGCCCACCTTGTCAGCGGCCTCCTGCACCTGCCTTTTCTGGGCCGGATTCAAGCGCAGGCCGGGATGCAGGCCGATGGCGATGTTGTCGAACACCGACAGGTGCAGGAAGAGGTTGTGATCCTGGAACAGGGTGGTGACCGGGCGCTCGGCGGGGCCCAGTGACAGCAGATCCTGGCCGTCGAAGGTGAGGGTGCCCGACTCCACCGGCACGAAGCCCGCAATCATGCCGAGCAGGGTGGACTTGCCGGCGCCGCTCGGACCGATGAGGGCGGTGATCTCCCCCTTGGGCAAGGTCGCACTGAAGGTCACCTGCCAGTCGGGATAACTGGTGACCAGTTCCTCAATTACCAGCATGTTTGGCTCCTGAATGTCGTTTTATAGAACAACAAGTAAGAAAAATTGATGAAAGGCAGCGTGAGTGACTGCTCCAAGGGGCGCCCCAGGGGCGTGCCCGGCCGGATCCTGGGGGTAGGGAGGCGGCAATGCCGCCGGGGATCAGTGATCCACATGCCTGCCTCCCAGCCCCCGCTCCACCAGCCAGAACAGGGAGAAGCAGAGGGTGAGCAGCAGCAGGGCGGTGGCGGCCGCCTCGGTCAGCCGGTAGCTGCCGAGCTGTTGATAGAGCAGCCAGGGCAGGGTAGTGAGCGTCTGGCTGCCGAACATGGCGATGGCCCCGAGATCCCCGAGGGACAATATCATCGAGAGCGCCATGGCCAGGGCCAGCGGACGGCGCAGCAGGGGCCACTCCACCAGGCGCAGGCGATGCAGGCCGCGCACCCCCAGGCTGTCCGCCAGCCGATCGTACTGGCGCACCACCAGTTGCATGGGGGCCGAGAGGGTGCGCAGCACATAGGGCAGCGCCATCAGGGCGTTGACCAGCACCACCAGCCAGGGGCCCAGGGCAAAGACGTCGGTGAAAGGCATGAACAGGATGAAGAGGCCGGTGGAGAGCACCACCGCCGGGATCATCAGGATCATGGAGCCGCTGGCCTCCCACAGGGCGGCGGCCCGCCGTTTGCGATCCCGCACCCTCAGATGCCGGCTGGTGAGCAGCAGCCCGGCGCCGAGCAAAGTGGCCAGGGAGCCCGCCGCCAGGGCTATGCCCAGGGACTGTCCCCCTGCCTGCCACAGCCGGGGTGAGCCGAGCGCCGCCAGCAGACCGGGGTTGAACCCGGCGACCACGATGGCCAGCAGGGGCGGCAGGAAGATGGCGAGCCCCATGGTCAGGGCAAGGCCATCCACCAGCGCGCTGCCCTTCTGGTGTCTGTCGGGACGCAGGCAGGGGCGACGGCTGGTGAGGCGACTGGCCGGGGTGGTCTGCAGCTTGTGTTGCAGCAGGAGCAGGGCCAGGGTCAGCAGTAGTTGCACCAGGGCGAGCCCGCCAGCGGTGGCGAGATCGAAGTCAAAGCGCAGCGCCTGGTAGACGGCCACCTCCAGTGTGGTGGACTTGGGGCCGCCCCCGAGCGCCAGCACTGTGGTGAAGCTGGTGAAGCAGAGCATGAAGATGAGGCTGGCGAGCCCCGGCAATATGCCGCGGATGAGCGGCCACTCCAGCAGCCGGAAGATGTGGGAGGAGCGCATGCCGAGCTGGCTGGCGAGGCGCCAGGAGGACTCGGGGATGCTCTCTATGCTCTGCAGGATGAGGCGGGCGGCCAGCGGCATGTTGAAGAAGACATGGGCCAGCAGGATGCCGAACAGGCCATAGAGATAGTTGCCGGGATCCAGGCCCAGGCCGTGCAGCAGTTGCGGCAACCAGCCCTGACGACCGTGCACCGCCACCATGCCGAAGATGGCGATGATGACCGGCAACACCAGGGAGAGACCGAACAGCTTGAGCAGCAGGCGGCGTCCGGTGAAACGGCGTCGCGCCAGGGCTCTGGCCACCGGGATGGCAAGCCCCAGGCTCAGCAGGGTGGAGAGCAGTGCCTGCCAGAGGCTGAAACCCAGCACGTGGCGCAGGTAGGGATCGCCTAGCAGGGCGCGGGGGGAGAGGGCCCCCGCCTGCCACAACAGGGCGACCAGCGGCCCAATGGAGAGCAGCAGGATGACCAGGGTGGCTGCACTGCCGGGCAGCCACCAGAGGGTGCGACGACCTGAACTCACTGGGTGACGGCTTGCAGCCATTCGCGGATCCACCCCTTGCGGTTGGCGGCTACCTCGTCAGAGCTGAAGGTGAGTGGCTTAGCTACGGTGATCATCTGTTCGAACCCCTTGGGCAGCGCCACGTCTGTCACCGGATACATCCAGTTGCCGCCGGGGATCTCGTTCTGGAAGGCGGGGCTCACCATGAATTGCAGGAACTGGTCAGCCAGTTTGCCCTGTGTGGCGCCCTTGAGCTTGGCGGCTACTTCCACCTGGCGGTAGTGACCCTCCTCGAACGCGGCCGCCCGGTACTGGGGTTTGCTCTCGGCAATCAGGTGATAGGCGGGGGAGGTGGTGTAGGAGAGCACCATGTCCGCCTCGCCGTCGAGGAACATGCCGTAGGCCTCTGACCACCCCTTGGTGACGGTGACCGTCTTTTTGGCCAGTTGCGCCCAGGCGGTCGGTGCCTCATCCCCGTAGACCGACTTCATCCAGAGCATCAGGCCCTGACCCGGGGTGGAGGTGCGGGGATCCTGATAGATCACCTTGATATCGGGGCGCGCCACCAGCTCCTTCAGGCTCTTGGGGGGCTGCTTGAGCTTGTTGCTGTCATAGACGAAGGCGAAGTAGCCGTAGTCATAGGGGACAAAGGTGTCATCCTGCCAGCCACCCGGCACCTTGAGGTCATCGAGCCTGGTGGAATGAGGGGCGAACAGGCCGCTCTGTTTGGCCTCGCTGATGAGGGCATCGTCCAGCCCCAGCACCATGTCGGCCTTGCTGTGCTGGCCTTCCAGCCGCAGCCGGTTGAGGATGGCGACGCCATCCTCGAGGGGCACCAGATTGAGGGTGCAGCCGCACTCCTTCTCGAAGGCCTGCTTGATCTTGGGACCCGGCCCCCATTCGGCGGCGAAGGAGCCGTAGGTGTAGACGGTGAGGGTGTCGGCGGCAAACGCCTGGGCAGAGAGCAGGCTGGTGGCGATCAGCAGCAGGGTCTTCATCAATGGCACTCCTGTGGATGTCGGGGTGCTCATCAATGGCACCTCGCGTGTGGTGAGCGCCGGCGGATGAGGGCACAAAAAACGCGCGCCATGCCTCAAATTCCTCCGCCAGCATTATCTGGATCAGGTTCACGGGTATAATCTCAGCGGTAAACCGCACCCCGTTTGAGCAACGCATCGCATTGTATTGGCGTTCCTGGGGGGAGGCCAGCACTATGTTTCACGGGCCGCATCGTGCGAGCCACCACCAAGGAGGAAGTCCCCAGTGATCACCAGCACCAAGGAAAGACGTGCCTTCCAGCGCATGGTCATCAATGCCCCCGTCACCCTGTTCCAGCATCAGCAGGTGCTGGAGGGGGTCTGCCGGGATCTCAGCGCCAACGGCATGGGCGTCGAAGTGAACAAGCACGAGTTCGATCTGGCCCAGCCCATCCGGGTGAGCCTGGCGACCAGCAGCAATCTTCTGCCTCCCTTCGAGGCCCAGGCTCGCATCGTGCGGGTGTTGGAGGAAGAAGACGGTCTCCTGCTGGCGCTGGAGTTTCTCTCCCTCACCTGAGACCCGGGCGCCCGTCCTCCTCGAGACAGGCCAGCCATGGGCTGGCCTGTCTCATTTCCCCTCATCCTGCACCGGCTGCACACTCAACTGGCCGCTGTCGACCAGCGTCTTGCTGGTGGGCGCGAGCTGGCCCATGGGCAGCTGGGCCGGGCCGGTCGGCTCCATCAGGAGGTAGGTCTCCCCCGCCCGGCTCAAGGTGGCGTCCCCCGGTTTGGCTGGCAGGGCCACCCCCAGCAGGGCATGTCCCGGCACGAACACCATGGCCTGCTTGAGATCGGGATACCCCTGGGCCAGCAGGGCGGCCATCAGGGTCACCTTGCTGTCGCAATCCCCCCGGTTCTGCTCCAGCACCTGGCGCGGGCTCAGAAACCCCTTGCCAGAGCGGCCCGACTGGCTGTCGAGCAGTTGATAGGGGATGGCCTGGATGAAGTCGAGCATGTGGGCCACCGTCTTCTGGCGCGCCTCGGTCTCGGTGGCCCCTTCCTGCTTGAGCTGCTCCATCAACGGGGCCAGTTCGTCCCGGCTTTCCAGGGCGATGCGCACATGATCCTGCTTGATGGCGGGAGCGCCGTCGGGGGCAGTGAAGGGCTGGAAGTAGTGCTGCGTGAGCCAGGCGGCCTCCAGTTTGGCCTGCTCGGGCTTGACCCATTGGGAGGCTTCCCGCGCCTTGTCGGCGTTGCGGCTCTTGATGCTGAGGCTCATGGCGGGGCGAACGAGGGAGAACTGCACCTCGGGGAACGCCAGGGGGGCCTGCTGCAGCAGGCTTTGCAGTACGTCTTCCTGCATCCTGGCCGGACGGTAAGCGATGAGAGGGGGCAGCTTGCCCGCCTCCAGCCGATAGCTGAGCTGCTGCGCCTTGCCCTCTCTGTCCTGCCAGCCGACGTTGAGCTGACCGCCACTGTTGGTGAAAGAGGTCTGCCCGCCCAGGGCCGGGAGGCTGATCAGCAGGCAGAGCAATGAAAGGGCGCCCCTTGCGGACATAGGTGTCTCCTGTCGGACATGCAGAGGTGGCGGGCTTTGTACTGCGACCCGACAATAAAACAGGGAGCCTCGGCTCCCTGTTGATTCTACTCGCTTTTTTGTCGCAGGCTCGTCAAATCCAGCTTGGCTGCTTCGCCTCGAAGGCGCTGATGGCGGCCTCGTGCTGCAGGGTCAGACCGATGGCATCCAGCCCGTTGAGCAGACAGTAGCGACGGAACTCGTCGATTTCGAAGCCGAACGTGAGGCTGCCTGCACGCACCTGGTTGGCCTCCAGATCCACTTCGATCTCGATACCCGGCTGGGCGGCGACCAGCTGGAACAGGGCGTCGACCTCCTCCTCTTTCAGACGAACCGGCACCATGCCGTTGTTGATGGCGTTGCCGTAGAAGATGTCGGCAAAGCTCGGAGCGATCAGGGTCTTGAAGCCGTAGTCCGCCAGCGCCCAGGGGGCGTGCTCGCGACTCGAGCCGCAGCCGAAGTTCTCCCGCGCCAACAGGATGCTGGCCCCCGCGTAGCGGGGCTGGTTCAGTACGAACGCCGGGTTCGGCTGCTGGCCTGCATCGTCCAGGAAGCGCCAGTCGTGGAACAGGTGCTTGCCAAAGCCGATGCGGTTCACCTTCTGCAGGAACTGCTTGGGAATGATGGCGTCGGTGTCGACGTTGGCGCTGTCGAGGGGAACGACGATCCCTTTATGCTGTTTGAATCCTGTCATCGCTGTTTCCTCTTACAGTGCGCGAATGTCGGCGAAGCGGCCGGTGACGGCGGCGGCGGCGGCCATGGCCGGGCTCACCAGGTGGGTGCGACCGGCACGACCCTGACGCCCCTCGAAGTTGCGGTTGCTGGTGGAGGCGCAGCGCTCCCCCGGTTGCAGCCGGTCGTTGTTCATGGCCAGACACATGGAGCAGCCGGGCAAACGCCACTCAAAGCCTGCCTCGATGAAGATCTTGTCCAGCCCCTCGGCCTCGGCCTGGGCCTTCACCTGCTCGGAGCCCGGCACCACCAGGGCCTGTACCCCGGCGGCGACCTTGCGGCCACGGGCGATGGCGGCGGCCGCGCGCAGATCCTCGATGCGGCTGTTGGTGCACGAACCGATGAACACCTTGTCGATGGCCACGTCGGAGAGCTTCTGGCCCGGTTGCAGGTCCATGTAGGCGAGGGCCTTGCGGGCGGACTGCTGCTCCACCGGATCGGCGAAGGATTCCGGTGCAGGGATGGGCTCATTGACGGCAATCACCTGGCCCGGGTTGGTTCCCCAGGTCACTTGCGGGGCGATGTCGGCTGCGTCGAGCACCACTTCGGCGTCGAAGTGGGCACCTTCGTCGCTTTTGAGGGTCAGCCAGTAGGCGATGGCCTGTTCCAGCGCTTCCCCCTTGGGAGCGAACTCCTTGCCACGGATGTAGTCGATGGTGGTCTGGTCGGGGGCAATCATACCCGCTTTGGCGCCGAGCTCGATGGCCATGTTGCACACCGTCATGCGCCCTTCCATGGTGAGCCCCTCGATGGCTTCACCGGCGAACTCCACCACGTAGCCGGTCCCGCCTGCATGACCCACCTTGCCGATGATGGCGAGCACCACGTCTTTGGCGCTGATGCCTGCGGCCAGTTTGCCGTTGACAGAGATACGCATGGTCTTGGCGCGGCCCTGTTTCAGGGTCTGGGTGGCCATTACGTGTTCCACTTCGGAGGTGCCGATACCGAATGCGAGCGACCCGAAGGCACCGTGGGTGGCGGTGTGTGAGTCACCGCAGACGATGGTGGTGCCGGGCAATGTGATGCCGAGCTCGGGGCCCATCACGTGGACGATGCCCTGGTACTTGTGGTTCAAGTCATAGAGACGAACCCCGAACGCCTTGCAGTTGGCGGCGAGTGTCTCCATCTGGATGCGGGCCATCTCGCCGGAGGCGGCGATGTCCTTGGTGGTGGTGGAGACGTTGTGATCCATGGTGGCCCAGGTCAGATCCGGGCGACGCAGCTGGCGGTTCATGGCGCGCAGGCCGTCGAATGCCTGGGGGCTGGTCACTTCATGCACCAGATGACGGTCGATGTAGATGAGAGGGGTTTCCCCTTCCACTTCCCGCACCACGTGGGCGTCGAACACTTTCTGATAGAGGGTCTTGGACATTGCTCGGTTTCCTTGTTATCGATGCCGTGGGATCAGATGCGCGCGGCGATCTGGCTGCCCATGTCGGCCGTGCTCTGCACCGGGTGCGTGGCGCTGGCCTGATGCAGGTCGGCGGTGAAATAGCCTTCTGCCAGGGTCTGGGCCACGGCCTGCTCGATGGCCTGGGCGGCGGCTTCCTGGCCGAGACTGTAACGCAGCATCAGGGCGGCGGAGAGGATCTGGGCGATGGGATTCGCAATCCCCTTGCCGGCGATATCTGGGGCCGAGCCACCGGCCGGCTCGAACAGGCCGAAGCCGGATTCGTTGAGGCTGGCTGAGGGGAGCAGGCCCATGGAGCCGGTGATCATGGCGCACTCGTCGGAGAGGATGTCACCGAACAGGTTGGAGCAGAGCAGCACGTCGAACTGGGACGGATCCTTGATGAGCTGCATGGTGGCGTTGTCGATGTACATGTGGTTCAGGGCCACGTCCGGGTAGGACTTGGCGACCTCGGTCACCACCTCGCGCCACAGGATGGAGGAGGCGAGCACGTTGGCCTTGTCGATGGAGGTGACCCTGGCCTTGCGCACCCGGGCCGATTCAAACGCTATCTTGGCGATGCGCTCGATCTCGAAGCGGTGGTACACCTCGGTGTCGAAGGCCTTCTCGGTGGCGCCTTCCCCTTCACGCCCCTTGGGCTGGCCGAAATAGATGCCGCCGGTCAGCTCGCGCACGCAGGCGATGTCAAAACCGCGATCGGAGATGTCGGCACGCAGCGGGGAGAACTGCTCCAGACCGGTGTAGATGCGGGCCGGGCGCAGGTTGCAGAACAGTTTGAAGTGGGCACGCAGGGGCAGCAAGGCGCCGCGCTCCGGCTGATCGTTGGGCGGCAGGTGCTCCCACTTGGGGCCGCCCACCGATCCGAACAGCACCGCATCGGCCGCTTCACAGCCTGCAATGGTGCTCTGGGGCAGCGGTGTGCCGTGGTTGTCGATGGCGATGCCGCCGACGTCGTGACGGTCATAGTCGAGGGAGAAGCCGAATTTGGTCTGCACCTTTTCCAGTACCTTGATGGCCTCTGCCATCACTTCCGGGCCAATGCCGTCACCCGGCAATACTGCGATCCGATAACTGCTCATACTCTCTCCGTCTTGATAGTGTGATTCCGTTTCATCCGGGAGGCCGGTCCGGGCCACGGCCCTGGCCCCGGTCCTCCCCATGTCATGTTGTCATCTTGTCCGGCGGCGGGCTCAGACGGTTTCCGATTTGATGGTGTGGTTGCGCTCCATCTGCTCGGCGACCTGGTCCGCGCGCCAGATGCTGTTGATCACGTGGACCAGGGCCTGGGCCGAGGATTCGATGATGTCAGTGGCCAGCCCCATGCCGTGGAACTTGCGCCCCTTGTACTCGGCGACGATGTCCACTTGGCCGAGGGCGTTCTTGCCCTCGCCCTTGCCCTTGAGTTCGTATTTATCGATGCGGATCTCGTAGCCGGTGATGCGGTTGATGCACTGGTAGACCGCATCCACCGGGCCGTTGCCGGTGGCGGCCTCGCACACCAGATCCTGGCCTACCTTGAGCTTGACCGAGGCGGTGGCGAGCACCGAGCTGCCGCTCTGCACGCCGAGGTACTCCAGCTTGAAGTGCTCGGGCTCCTCGTGGATCTGGCTGAAGAAGGCGAGGGCCTCCAGGTCGTAGTCGAACACCTGGCCCTTCTTGTCGGCCAGGGTGAGGAACTTGGCGTAGAGATCGTCGAGGTCGTAGCTGCTCTCGGCGTAGCCCATGGACTCCATCCGGTGCTTGATGACGTGGCGGCCGGAGCGGGAGGTCATGTTGAGGTTGTTCTGGGTGAGACCGATGCTCTCGGGGGTGATGATCTCGTAGGTGTTCTTGGCCTTGAGCACGCCATCCTGATGGATGCCTGAGCTGTGGGAGAAGGCGTTGGCGCCGACGATGGCCTTGTTGGGCTGCACCGGCATGTTGCAGATTTGACTGACGAGGGTGCTGGTGCGGTGGATCTCGCTGTGGCGGATGTTGGTGTGTACCCCGAGCAGATCGGCGCGGGTCTTCAGGATCATCGCGACCTCTTCCAGGGAGCAGTTGCCAGCACGCTCGCCGATGCCGTTGATGGTGCACTCGATCTGGCGGGCCCCCATCTGCACGGCACTGATGGAGTTGGCCACCGAGAGGCCCAGATCGTCGTGGCAGTGCACCGAGATGATGGCCTTGTCGATGTTGGGTACCCGGTTGAACAGGGTGTGGATGATACCGGAGAATTCGGTCGGCACCGTGTAGCCCACGGTGTCAGGAATGTTGATGGTGCGGGCGCCTGCCTTGATGGCGGCTTCCACCATGCGGCACAGGTTGTCTATCGGGGTGCGGCCCGCATCTTCGCAGGAGAACTCCACGTCATCGGTGTAGCGCAAGGCGTGCTTGATGGCGCCGACCCCCATCTCCAGCACGTCTTCGAAGCTCTTTTTCAGCTTGCTCTCCACGTGGATGGAGGAGGTGGAGATGAAGGTATGGATGCGAAACGCCTCTGCCACTTTCAAGGCTTCGCCGGCGGCATCGATGTCTTTTTGCAGGGCGCGGGCCAGGGCGCAGACCCGGCTGTTCTTGATATGGCGGGCGATGGTCTGAACCGATTGAAAATCGCCGGGGGAGGAGACGGGGAAACCCACTTCCATGATATCGACACCGAGCCGCTCCAGCGCCTGGGCGATCTGCAGCTTCTCCTTGACCGTCAAGCTGGCCGACAGCGCCTGCTCACCATCACGCAAGGTGGTGTCGAATATGATGACCCGATCTGACATGTGACTTCCCTCTTCCTAAGTTCGCTGCGTGCATCCTGCATGGCATAAAAAAACCCGTGCGGGGTGCACGGGTTTCTGTAAATTCCGGCTATGCCTTAGCCCGGCTACAAGGATCCCGCGCGAGGAGTCGCGATTAGGGAGAGCAGTAGTAGCGGAGCGGCAATACGCATGATGTCTCAATCCTTCCAGTCGATAACGCTACTACCAATAACGAGATTTTTATGCTGTGTCAACCGGAATGGACAGGTTCAATCCACTGGTTTATTTAATCGGATTGTAAAGGAGTGCAAATTCTCTTGTCCCATATTCGGTTCATGCCTGATTATCTGGTCATTCCTGCTGTACTCGATCACCCGCACAATCAGATCGACTTATCAGCCCTTGCTGAATTATCTGAGGTATTCCATGGAAAAACGCAGACCTGGCCGTCCAGTCGGACGTTCCGACATTCGTGACAAGCTGCTTGCCGCCGCACGCGAACGTTTTCTCAACACCCCCTACAGCAAGGTGACGACCCGCGAGATTGCCGAGCTGGCAGGCTCCAATCTGGCGATGATCCACTACTACTTCGGCAGCAAGGAAGGCCTCTACAAGGCGGTGCTGGGGGATGTGGCCGAGCCCCTCGAGCAAGCCTGGCACGACGAGAGCAGCAACCGCAGCCTGACCGATCTGCTCAACACCTACTATCAGGTGATGGCGCCCAACAGCGAGCTGACCTCCGCCATCTCCAGCGCATTGTCGACCGAAAAGAGCCCGGGGCGTGATTTTGTGCTGAGCCGCCTGCTGGATCGCCAACTTCCCCAGTTCGATGCCCTGCTCGAATCCATGCGCTCCAACGGCCAGCTGGCGGACAACCTGGACCCCGAGATGCTGAAGATCTCCTTCCTCAACATGATGTGGCAGCCTTTCGTGATGAAGGATCTCTACGAACAGGTGTTTGGTCTGACGGTGGATGAGCACTTCATGAGCCGCCTCGCGGCCCACAACTGCCGCCTGATGGAAAACGGCCTGCGCGGTGCCCTGAACTGACTTTTTCGGGATGACGGATGAAAAAGGGCCCCTGGGCCCTTTTTTTCATCAATCTGTTATCTGGGCGTCAACGAAGTGTCATGCCGCCCTCCTAGTCTGCACTCAGGATGCAAGGGAGGGCCGTGATGAACAAGATCCAGCAATGGGACCTGCGGGTGTGCCGTGTCTGCCTGCTTCATCCCTACAATCAGCCGCAGGCCAGGATAAGCCGGCTTGTCTCCCGTACCGGTGACGGCCCCCTCTATGCCGTGGCGGCTTGCCTGCTCTGGTGGCAGGGGAGCGCCGGGCAGGAGGCGGTCAGTATGGCGCTCTGGGCGTTTGCCCTCGAGTTGCCGCTCTACCTGCTGCTCAAGAATGCCCTCAAACGCCAGCGCCCGGCAGGGCTGCCTGTCTTCATCACCCCGTCGGATCGTTACAGCCTGCCCTCGGGCCATACCGCGGCCGCCTTTCTGATGGCGACCGTAGTGGCCGCCAGTTTCCCGCTCTGGGCACCGCTGCTGTTTGTCTGGGCCGCGCTGGTGGGGGCGTCCCGCCTGCTGCTCGGGGTGCATTATCTGAGTGATCTGGTGGCCGGGGCGCTGCTTGGCGGTGGTTGCGCCCTCTGGGCGCTGGGTTGGAGCCAGGGATGAGGATACTGTTCGGCGTTCAGGGGACCGGCAACGGCCACATCAGTCGCAGCCGGACCCTGGCGCGCGCATTGAAGAGCAGGGGCGTGGCGGTGGACTATCTGTTCAGCGGGCGCGCTGCCGACGGCTACTTCGAGATGGGGGAGTTCGGGGATTATCGCACCTTCCCCGGTATCACTTTCGCCAGCCATCAGGGGCGCATCTCGGGCTGGCGCACCCTCAAGGGACTCTCCCCCCTGCGTTTCTGGCAAGATCTGCGTGCCCTCGATTGTCGCGAGTACGATCTGGTCATCAGCGACTTCGAGCCGCTCAGTGCCCATGCAGCTCGCCGCTGGGGCAAACCCAGCCTCACCATCAGCCATCAGGCGAGCTTCGACTGGCCGATCCCGCGCTGGGGGGAGAGCGGCTTCAACCGCCAGCTGATGCGCCATTTTGCGCCGGTACGCCAGTCCCTGGGGCTGCACTGGTTCCATTTCGGCCAGCCCCTGCTGCCTCCCATCGTCGATCCCCTCGAGCCGGTGCCGGACAACCAGCAGATCCTGGTCTATCTGCCATTCGAGCAGACAGAGACGATCGCGGCCCTGTTGTCGCGTTTCAGCACGCAGTCGTTCATCTGCTTCCATCCCGAGGTGCGCAAGCGTAGCGAGTGGCGCAACATCCGCTTTGAACCTCAGGCCAGAGAGGGGTTCAAGCTGGCGCTGGCCGGTTGTCGCGGGGTCATCAGCAATGCGGGATTCGAGCTTGCCTCCGAGGCGCTCTCTTTGGGCAAGAAGCTGCTGGTCAAACCCCTGGGTGGCCAGTTCGAGCAGTTGACCAACGGCAGGACCCTGGAGCTGATGGGGCTGGCCCAGTTGATGGACAGCCTGGATGCCAATGCGGTGCGAAGCTGGCTGGAGGCCCCTTCTCCTGGCAGGGTACGCTATCCCGATGTGGCAGGAGAGCTGGCCGACTGGTTGCTGGCCGGGGCCGGGGAGGAGGTGGGGGCGCTCTCCCGCCGCCTCTGGGGCAGGACTCTCTTTCCGGAGGAGGTGTGTGACAGCCTGGGGGAGCTTGCCAGCCGTACCGGCCAGGAGCGTCCCTGGTTATCCCAACTCAGCGCCTTTGACTAAACTGAGTCGATCCCACCACGGAGAGGACGGACACCATGCGCTTTACCAATGAAAACGGCGACACCATGACCCTGGCAGACAATCTCACCCTGCATGAGCTGCTCGACATGGGTGTCAGCATTTCGGTCTGCGAAGAGACGGATCCGGATCAGCAGATCTGGCTGGCAGAACCCGAAGACGAGCAGTGAAACCAGCCAGTTTTTGACGGCCCACCCCCTCGGGGTGGGCCGTTTATTTTGTTCCTGACCGACGCGGGCAGCATGATCCGCTGGTTGTTCCCCCCAGGGCCCCTCTTTGTTGCCCGTCTGGTGGCCAAGTCACTGAATGTTAATAGCTGTTTGAAATTTATGACTGTTATGGCCAGACAAAGCCGTGGACAAGCGTTCACGGGCGGGTTAAGTTGGTTTTTCACCCGCTTTTCGGGTGAATGATGGAAAACCCCTATTTTTCTACTATCGACGGCTCCGAACTCGCCTGATCTGCCTGCAGACAACAACAAGACTCGGATCGGCGCTGCCGGGAAGCAGCGGACTGTCGATAGCTTTCGCTTAACGGAGCAAAGCCTGGAGGGCTTTATCATGGAGATGTTATCAGGCGCCCAGATGGTGGTTAGAGCGCTGGAGGATCAGGGAGTGGAACACGTTTTCGGCTACCCTGGTGGCTCAGTGCTCGACATCTATGACGCTCTCTTCGAAAACGGCAAGATGGAGCATGTCCTGGTGCGGCATGAGCAGGCCGCAGTGCACATGGCGGACGGTTACGCCCGCTCCACCGGCAAGGTGGGCACTGTGCTGGTGACCTCGGGTCCCGGCGCCACCAACTGCATCACGGGGATCGCCACCGCCTACATGGATTCCATTCCCCTGGTGATCCTGTCCGGCCAGGTGCCGACCAGCATGATCGGGGAGGATGCGTTCCAGGAGACCGACATGATCGGCATCTCCCGCCCGGTGGTGAAGCACAGCTTCCTGTGCAAGAAAGCCAGCGACATTCCCGAGGCCATCAAGAAGGCCTATTACATTGCCGCCAGTGGCCGCCCGGGGCCCGTGGTGGTGGATCTGCCCAAAGACGTGCAGAATCCGAAAGAGAAGTTCCCCTATCAGTATCCCGAGTCCGTTTCCCTGCGCTCTTACAATCCGACCAAGGCCGGGCACAAGGGCCAGATCAAGCGGGCTGCCAAGCTGCTGACCGAGGCGAGCCGCCCGGTCATGTACGTGGGTGGCGGCGCCATCAACGCCAATGCGGATCACCTGGTGACCAAGCTGGCGGAGCTGCTGAACCTGCCGGTGACTACCACGCTCATGGGGCTGGGCGCCTTCTCCGGCACCCATCCGCAGTTTATCGGTATGTTGGGGATGCACGGTACCTTCGAAGCGAACAAGAGCATGCACAACGCGGATCTCATCTTCGCAGTGGGTGCCCGCTTCGATGATCGCGTGACCAACAACGTAGCCAAGTTCTGCCCCAACGCTACCATAGTCCACATCGACATCGACCCCACCTCCATCTCCAAGACGGTACAGGCCCACGTGCCCATCGTCGGCTCGGTGGAAACCGTGCTGGAACAGATGCTGGAAGTGATCCGCGAGTGCGGCTTTGACAACGACAAGCAGGCGCTGGCGGACTGGTGGGAGCAGATCAACCAGTGGCGCTCCCGCAACTGCCTGGCCTACGAGACCCACCCCACCCTGATCAAGCCGCAGCAGGTCATCGAGACTCTCTACAAGGTGACCAAGGGGGAGGCGTTCGTCGCCTCCGACGTGGGTCAGCACCAGATGTTTGCCGCCCTCTACTACCCGTTTGCCAAACCGCGCCAGTGGATCAACTCCGGCGGTCTCGGCACCATGGGCTTTGGCATTCCCGCCGCCATGGGCGCCCAGTTTGCCAACCCGGAAGCCGTGGTCTGCTGCGTCACCGGCGACGGCTCGGTGCAGATGAACATCCAGGAGCTCTCTACCTGCATGCAGTACGGGGTGCCCATCAAGATCATCTCCATCAACAACCGTGCGCTGGGCATGGTCAAGCAGTGGCAGAAGATGTTCTACGGTGGCCGCCACAGCCACTCCTACATGGAATCCCTGCCTGACTTCGTCAAGCTGGCGGAAGCCTATGGCCACGTCGGCATCGCGGTGAGCGATCCGGCGGAGCTGGAGAGCGCCATGGAGAAGGCCTTTGCCATGAAGGACAGACTGGTGTTCATGGACATCTCGGTCGATCCGGACGAGCACGTCTATCCGATGCAGATCAAATTTGGCGCCATGGACGAGATGTGGCTGAGCAAGACGGAGAGAACCTGATGAGACATATAATTTCCGTTCTGCTGGAGAACGAATCCGGTGCCCTGAGCCGTGTGGTGGGCCTCTTCTCCCAGCGCGGCTACAACATCGAGACCCTGACGGTGGCCCCTACCGAGGATCCCACCCTGTCCCGCATGACTATCGTCACCATGGGGGATGAGCGGGTGCTGGAGCAGATCCAGAAGCAGCTGCACAAGCTGGTGGACGTGCTCAAGGTGTGTGACCTGAGCGAGGGTGAGCACATCGAGCGGGAGATCGCGCTGGTCAAGGCGCGCGCCGCCGGTGGTGCCCGTGACGAACTGAAGCGGCTGGCGGACATCTTCCGTGGCCAGATCGTCGACGTCACCCCCGAGCTCTACACGGTGCAGCTCGTCGGGACCAGCGAAAAGCTGGACGCCTTCATCAAGACGGCTGCCCAGACCAACGAGATCATCGAAGTGGTGCGCTCCGGTGTCTGCGGCATCTCCCGGGCGGACAAATCCCTGCGTCCCTGATGTGGCCGGATGTGAAAATAGCTGTTCAAGGGCTCTTCGGAGCCCTTTTTCGTGTCTGGCAGCGTTGCGGGCAAGTGGGGGGGGCCGGTAGGGATGATGGCCACAGCATCAGGAGGTTATCAAGGGGGTGAAAGAGAAGATGAGAGGGAGGGCCTTCACCTGTCATTTTCTTTCAAATGATCGGTAAACTATCCACAAAAGCTGTGGAAAACTCTGTAGATTAGCGGTGTGTCTGGCGTTAGTCTCATGATCTTAAAGGGATATTTCAATTTGATCCTGGCTGGATCGCATTTGTGCAATCCCCTGGCGAGGGTGTGAGCGTTTGCTTATCCCTCGTGCCTTGCCAAGGGCGGAACGCGGATCTGTTCGTGGATCCGGACGGGATCCCGATCTGATCTTGCGGATCAACATTTCTGGGCGCGAGCCATAAAAAAACCCGCCTCTCGGCGGGTTTTTCATTGCATCGGACTGCGGGTCGATTACTCGGCCTGGGCTGCCTGGATGCCGGTCAGGGCGATGGTGTAGACGATGTCGTCCACCAGGGCGCCGCGAGAGAGGTCGTTGACCGGCTTGCGCATGCCTTGCAGCATGGGGCCGATGGAGACCAGCTCGGCGGAGCGCTGTACCGCCTTGTAGGTGGTGTTGCCGGTGTTCAGATCCGGGAAGACGAACACGGTGGCCTTGCCGGCAACCGGGGAGTTCGGTGCCTTGGACTTGGCGACGTTCTCCATGATGGCCGCATCGTACTGCAGCGGGCCGTCGATGATGAGGTCGGGACGCTTGGCCTTGGCCAGCTCGGTCGCTTCACGCACTTTCTCCACATCCGCGCCGGCGCCGGAGGTGCCGGTGGAGTAGGAGATCATGGCCACGCGCGGCTCGATGCCGAAGGCGGCAGCGGAGTCGGCGGACTGGATGGCGATCTCGGCCAGTTGCTCGGCGGTGGGATCCGGGTTGATGGCGCAGTCACCGTAGACCAGCACCTGATCCGGCAGCAGCATGAAGAAGATGGAGGAGATCAGGGAAGAGCCCGGGGCGGTCTTGATGATCTGCATCGGCGGACGGATGGTGTTGGCAGTAGTGTGCACTGCGCCGGATACCAGACCGTCGACCTCGTTGCGCTCCAGCATCATGGTACCCAGTACCACGTTGTCTTCCAGCTGCTCGCGGGCAACCACTTCGGTCATGCCCTTGTTCTTGCGCAGCTCGACCAGACGAGCCACATAGCGCTCGCGTACGGCAACGGGATCGATGATCTCGACGCGGTCGGTCAGGATCACGCCCTGCTGTTCAGCGACGCGGCGGATCTCGTCCGGGTTGCCCAGCAGCACCGGACGGGCGATACCGCGCTCGGCACAGATGGCGGCCGCCTTGATGGTGCGCGGCTCTTCCCCTTCCGGCAGCACGACGCGCTTGTTGGCCTGACGGGCCAGCTCGGTCAGCTGATAGCGGAAGGCCGGCGGGCTCAGGCGACGGGAGCGGGTGGACTTGGCGGAGAGAGACTCGATCCAGTGCTTGTCGATGTGACCAGCAACGTAGTCCTGCACCAGCTCGATACGCTCGCGGTCATCTTCCGGGATGTCGACGTTGAAGTTCTGCAGGCTGACGGCGGTCTGCCAGGTGTTGGTGCCGGTGATCATGATCGGCAGACCGGTGGCCATAGCCTGTTGGCACAGGGCCATCACCTGGGGTTCCGGGTGGTAGTTGCCGGTCAGCAGCAAGGCACCCAGCTTGACGCCGTTCATGGCGGAGAGGCAGGCGGAGACGATGACGTCGGAGCGGTCGCCGGAAGTCACCAGCAGGCTGCCTGGACGGAAGTGCTCGATCATGTTGTGGATGGAGCGGGCGCAGAAGGTCACGGTCTGCAGGCGGCGGCTTTCCAGCTCACCCTTGTTGATGATCTTGGCGGCCAAGTGCTTGGCGAGATCCTTGGCGCGTGGTGCGATCAGCTGGGTGTTCCAGGGAATGCAGCCGAGGATGCGCAGCGGACTCTTGCCGAAGACCTGCAGCACTTCCAGGTTGTGGCCGGTATCGGCGCCGTGGTGGTGCGCTTCGAACATCTCGGTCAGGTCGGGACGGGTCACGCCGTGCTCGTCAACCGGGGCACCCACCTTGTTGATGACGCAGCCCACGATGCGCGGGTTGTTGACGCCACCGAAGTTGGAGCAGGCCAGCTCGATGCGCTCTTTGAGCTTCTGGCTGGAGTCGTTGCCCGGATGGGTCACGAACACCATGTCGGCGTCCAGCGCCTTGGCGACGTCGTAGTTCAGCTTGTTGGCAAAGGGTTGCTTGTCGGTCGGAACCAGGCCCTCGATCACCACCACTTCGGCACCGCTGGTCTTCACGTGCTCTTCGAAGCGGGCCACGATCTCTTCCAGCAGGATGTCGGTGTTGCTGGAGGTGATCATGTTCTCGGCGTAGGAGAGGGCGAACGGCTCGGGCGGGTTGATGTTGGCAGCGGCGCGGATCACGGCGGTGGAGCGCTCGGTACCGGTTTCACCCGGACGCGGCTGGGCGACCGGTTTGAAGAAGCTGACATTGACACCGTGACGTTCCATGGCGCGAACGACGCCAAGACTCACGGAGGTTACGCCGACACCAGTGCCGACCGGGATGAGCATAATAGTGCGTGCCACTTATTACCCCTTGTTCATTTTTTGGGATCAGGAAAAGGCCGCCCTGGGGCGGCCTTGCTCTACAGCTAATTTATGCGCCGACCAGTTCCAGCGCGTCGTGGGCGATGACCCACTCTTCGTTGGTCGGGATAACCAGGGCCTTGGTGGAACCAGCCTTGGTGATCTCGCCGCCCTTGCCGAAGCGAGCCTTCAGGTTGGCGTCGTGGTCGACGTCAAAGCCCAGCAGGCCCAGCTTGTTCAGGGTGATCTCACGGATCGGGGCGGAGTTCTCGCCGATGCCGCCAGTGAAGACCACGGCATCCAGACGACCGTCCATGGCGGCGGCGTAGGCACCGATGTACTTGGCCAGACGGTAGCAGTACACGTCCATGGCGCGCTTGGCTTCTTCCTTGCTGTCGTAGTTGTCTTCAACGAAACGGCAGTCGGAGGTGACTTCGGTCAGACCCTGCAGGCCGGATTCCTTGGTCAGCATGGTGTTGATCTCGGCAACGCTCATGCCCAGCTTGTCGTGCAGGAAGAAGATGATGGCCGGATCGATGTCACCGGAACGGGTACCCATCACCAGGCCTTCCAGCGGGGTCAGGCCCATGGAGGTGTCAACGGACAGGCCGTTCTTGATGGCGCAGACGGAGCCGCCGTTGCCCAGGTGGCAGTTGATGATGTTGAGCTCTTCCACCGGCTTGTTCAGCTGCTTGGCCGCTTCCAGGCTGATGTAGTAGTGGCTGGTGCCGTGGGCGCCGTAGCGACGGATGCCGTTCTCTTTGTAGAGCTTGTACGGCAGGGCGTACAGGAAGGCTTCTTCCGGCATGGTCTGGTGGAAGGCGGTGTCGAACACGGCGACATTCTTCTCGGCCAGTTCCGGGAAGACCTTCAGGGCGGCACGGATACCGATCAGGTGAGCCGGGTTGTGCAGCGGTGCGTAAGGAATGGCGGCTTCGATGCCGGTAATGACGTCATCACAGATGCGAACGGAGGAGGTGAAACGCTCGCCGCCGTGTACCACGCGGTGGCCGATGGCGATCAGGTTCTTGGACAGTTCCGGGTTGAGCGGCAGGATCTTGTGAACGATGAAGTCCAGCGCTTCCTGGTGAGCGGCACCGGCACCCAGATCAGCGTTGCCTTTCTCGCCGTTCAGCTTCCACTTGATGCGGGCGTCGTCGAGGTTGAAGCATTCGGCCAGGCCGGACAGCAGGTCATCACCGGTGGTTGCGTCAATGACAGCAAACTTCAGGGACGAGCTGCCACAGTTAAGAACAAGAACCAGCTTACTCATGAATAAATCCTATCGCAGATTGGGTTGGGTTGGAGGATGCGCCGGACGCGGTGCGTCCAAAAACTATCAACTTATCCTTATGAGGGTTGGCAATCTGTTGCTTGCCCCTTGTATAGTGATACAAGACCCGAAATTCAGACGTCCCTGACTGGTCAGTGGCCGTGCCCCAGCGTAAAAATGGGCGTACAAAGGATAACCTGATTGTTGAAAAATAACAAAGTCATCCTCAACCTTTGTTATTGCCTCTCAAATATTGTCGAGGTTTTGCCGTTAATGCGTTCGAAAAGAGCTCGGAGGTAGCATGAGCATGAACATTTTTGGAACTAAATTACAGCAAGGCCGTCATTATATGACTCTTTGGCCGCGCCGTCCCGAGCTTAATTCCATGTTCCCGGAGAATCGGGTGATCAGGGCCACCGAATTCGCCCTCAAGGTGATCCCGGCACTGGCGGTGCTCAGCGTCATGGTGCAGTTCCAGTTTGGCGAGCTTCATTACTGGCCCTCTGTGATGGCGTCCGTGCTCTTCCTGCTCAGCCTGCCGCTGCAAGGGTACTATTGGCTCGGCCAGCGCGCCGATACCCGGCTGCCCCCCTCCCTCGCCACTTGGTATCGGGAGATAAACGGCAAGATGAACGAGCAGGGCGGTCAACGTCAGCTGGTGGCCCGTCCCCGCTACGAAGAGCTGGCCGATACCCTCAACGCCGCCTTCAAGCAGCTGGACAAATCCTTCCTCTACGAATGACTTTCCGGAGTCAGACTGACGACAAAGGCGCCCTCAGGCGCCTTTTTCACATTCAGGCGGCCAGCACCTTGCTGATCTCCTGGATGGAGAGCTTGTACTGACGGGGGCACTGACGCCAGACCGCCAGCATGCGCTGGTACTTGTCCCGCATGGCGATGTCGCTGGAGAGCTCATCGCAGGGGCAGGGCAGTTCGGGGAAGCGCTTGTCCACTTCCAGCAGGAAGCAGACGTAATCCGCCAGTTCCCGCTCCTGGCTGCGGCTGTAGCCGTTGAAGGCAAGGCGGCTCTCGTTGACATCGGCCCGGGCGCTGGCATCCAGGTTGCCCCAGGAGATGGCCAGTGCATGGTGCAGCTCCAGAGTGTCCAGCACCTCCTGGCAGGTGGCGAGATCCAGATGGCCGAAGCTCTTCTCCAGCTCGAGGATCTGCAGGCAGTAGCCGCGCTCGACGATGGTGCTGGCACGCTGGTAAAACGCCGCCTTTTCCGGATTGAGTTTGGCCAGGATCTCGTACTGGTTGCTCAGGATCAGGCGTTCGGTGTGGCTCATGTTCATGGGCTGTCTCGCTGGAAAATGAATCTGGGGTCACGTTAACCCATATCCAGGATGAATTTTTTGATCTGAGAGGGGAGGTTGGCGAGAAAAGGGGGGGAAGAGGCGCCCTGGTGAGCCGCCAGAGAGTGGGGCTGATGCCGTGGTGAAACGAGCAGGGCCCGCCATGGCGAGCCCTGCAACAATACCGCTGGCGGCTTAGCCCTTGACGAGGTCGAGCACCACCTGATGGTGATCGCTGGTCTTGAACTTGTCGAAGCGATGGGCAACCTTGCCCTCTTCGTCGATGAGGAAACTCAGGCGATGGATGCCGTCATACTCCTTGCCCATGAACTTCTTCGGGCCCCAGACGCCAAAGGCATCGGCCACCGCGTGATCCTCATCGGCCAGCAGGCGGAAGTTGAGGTTGTCGCGCGCCTCGAACTTTTTCAGGCGCTTGGCGCTGTCCGGGCTGATGCCGAGCACCACCACATTGAGGGCAGCCAGCTCGCTATTGACGTCGCGCAGACCGCAGGCCTGGGTGGTGCAACCCGGGGTCATCGCCTTGGGGTAGAAATAGATCAGCACCTTCTTGCCGCGCAGGTCGGCGAGGCGAACCTGATTGCCGTCCTGATCGGAGAGGGTGAAATCGGGGGCCTGGGTACCAGCTTCTAGTGGTGACATGGGGTCTCCTCGGATAAACGCCGTCAGGCGTACTTGTGATTGACGATGAATTCGAACGACTCGGCGCCCAGTCCACGACAGAAATCGGCGAAGGCTGTCTTCGAGCCAGGCTCTTCTCCCTGCTTGGAGAGATTCAACTGAAAGTTAGCCTTGAGCAGGTTGAAGGGCTGCTGTTCCAGGGTGATGGTCTGCATGGCCTGGATGTCCCAGCCGTGATCGCTGAAGAACTGGGTGCACTGACTTACGATGCCCGGCTGATCCCGGATCAGCACCTCTGCGCTGGCGCTGATGTCATATTGCAGGGAGTGGTGGCGCTCGGTGCGTTTCATCATGGTGATGAGATCCCACTCCTGGCTGCGCAGTGGGAGGCTGATTTCCAGTTGCATCAGGCTGTTCCAGTCACCGGACAGGAGCATGATGAAGGTGAATTCGTTGCCGAAGATGCCAAGACGGCTGTCGACAATGTTGCAACCGCAGCCACTGACGTGACGGGTCACCTCATTGACGATGCCAGGCCTGTCCGTGCCGATGGCCGTTACGACCAGGTAGTGAGTCATAAATCGTCTCTCGTCCATTATTGAGAATGCGTTGACCGCGGGTGCCGGCACCCTGCCGGGAGGCCTCTTGTGCGCTCGTGCATTCATACGTTTTGTGCCGGATGGTAACACGGCTTGTCCCGTGCCTCCCTTGTTTTTCAAAAGGGGCAGCTTTACCATTACGCCCCTGAAAATCGGGAGAATTATCCATGTTACGCGGTAGTATTGTTGCGCTCGTTACCCCCATGCTGCCTTCGGGCGACATCGATTGGGTCAGTCTGGCAGCGCTGGTGGAATATCATGTGGATGCCGGGACCAGCGCCATCGTCGCCGTGGGAACCACGGGAGAGTCGGTCACCCTGAGCGAGCAGGAACATATCGCCGTGGTTGAGAAGACGGTGGAATACGCCGCCGGACGCATTCCCGTCATCGCGGGCTGCGGATCCAACAATACTGCTCACGCCATCGCCCTCTCCCAGCGTTTCGCCACCATGGGCGTGGTGGCGGGTCTCTCGGTTACCCCCTATTACAACAAACCCACCCAGGAAGGCCTCTATCGTCACTATTGTGCGATCGCCGAGGCTAGTGGTCTGCCTCAAATTCTCTATAATGTGCCCGGTCGCACCTGCTGTGACCTCAAACCCGAGACGGTGGCCCGTCTGGCCAAGGTGCCCGGCATCATAGGTTTGAAAGAAGCGACTGGCGATCTTGGCCGTACCCCGCTGCTGCGCGAATTGTGCGGGCCGGATTTTGCGCTTTATAGTGGCGATGACGCCAGCGGATGTGATTTTATGCTGCAAGGGGGCGATGGTGTCATTTCGGTCACCACCAATATTGCGGCGCCCCAGATGGCCGACATGTGTCGTGCTGCCCTGGCCGGTGATGCCGGGCAGGCTCATGACATCAACAATCGATTGATGCCGTTGCATCAGACTCTGTTCTGTGAACCGAGTCCCATTCCGGTGAAATGGGCCTGTGCCCGGCTGGGATTGATGGCGACGGCGACCTTGCGTCTGCCCCTGACCGATCTCACCCCCGAGGGGGAAGCGGCGATGGCGCGAGCACTGACGACTGCGGAGTTGATGGCGAGTGTTTAAAGCAAATGGAAAGGGAAATGCAGTGCGCCTGGTACTGAGTGTCGCGACGGTGGCCGTGCTGGCTGCCTGCAGCTCACCACAGGAACGCAAAATGGCCAACCGTGGCTTCGAGTATGAAGAGAGCCGCCTCGAAGGCCGCGCCTTCCTTGTGCCCGCCGGGTTGAGTACCCCCGCCTTTAACAGCAATTTCGACATTCCGGCCCTGCCCGAGAGCAGCCGTGAGGGCGCCCTCGGGGCCAAGGTGGACGTGCGTCCACCCGCCCAGTTGCTCACCGTGGTGCCCGGCAGCCAGGTGGTGGCCAATGCCAGCGAGCCAACCGTTGCCTTCTATGCCCTCAGCACTTCCCAGAGCGTGGAGCGCGATACCTGGGCCTTCCTGATGAACTTCCTGGCCGAACACAAGGTCACTACCGAGAAGCTGGATCAACAGGACGGCGTCTTGCAGACCGGCTGGTTTGACAACTCAGCGGTGCTCGATGGCTGGGCGGAAGATGACGATGACTTCAAGATCCGTCAGCGTTACCAGTTCACCCTGCGCAACGATGTGCAGCGCCACGCCATCAAGATGTCGGTACGGGTGCTGGATCACGAAGAGACCATCGACGGCGAGACCAGCACTGTGCTGACGCCGGCGGACGCCCAGCGTTATGCTACCCGCGCCCTGAACCAGTTCTCCCTCTATTACGACAAGCAGCTCAAGGCCCGTGAACAGCACAAGTCCAGCGATGGCATGGGGCTGGAGCTCGGTCTGGACAACAACGAGCTGAGCGCCTGGATTGCCGAAGGGTCGTTTGACCAGGTATGGCGCCGCCTCAATCAGGTGCTGCCTGCCTATGGTTTCACCATCAAGGATACCCAGCAGTCCCTGGGCTGGATCGACGTGGAGTACGATGAGCCGGACAGCGAGTTCTGGAAGGCCAAGGGAGCGGAGCCCTTCAAGCTCGAGGAAGACAAGTATCGCTTCCAGCTCGGCGAGATGACGGGCGGCAAGACCTCCATCACCCTGTTCGACAAGGACAAGAAGCCTGTCGCATCCGGTGTCATCTCCCAGATGTACATCAGCCTGTCCGAGGCCTTTGCCAAGGGCTTGGCCGATCAGGGGGCGAAGTAAGCATGAAAACAGGGGCCTCGCGCCCCTGTTTTGTTATGTCCGGGTTGCCGCAGGGCCAGCGTGCCGAGCCGGTTGCCCCGGGCCTGAGTACCTGATGATGTGAATCCCCCACAGACAGGGGTCTGGTGCCCCTGCCTAACTAGTCCCACAACAGGAAGTGTTATTAGCCATGAGTCTTGCAGATCAAGTATTGGCGGTGAACGACGATTTGCCGATCCGTACCGATAAACCTGTCCATTCCGGCAAAGTGCGCAGCGTCTACTGGTTGACCCCGGCAGACAGTGCCCGGCTCATTCGGGAGAAAGGCTATGATGTGCCGGCCGATACGCCCCTGGCCCTCATGGTGATCAGTGATCGCATCTCGGCTTTCGACTGCATCTGGCAAGGGGTGGACGGTCTGAAAGGCGTGCCGGGCAAGGGCGCGGCGCTCAATGCCATCTCCAGCCACTGGTTCAAGCTGTTCAAGGAGCAGGGGCTGGCGGACAGCCACATCCTGGACATCCCGCACCCCTTCGTCTGGATCGTGCAAAAAGCCCGTCCCGTGATGATCGAGGCCATTGCCCGCCAGTACATCACCGGCTCCATGTGGCGTGCCTACAAGGATGGTGAGCGGGAATTCTGCGGCATCACCCTGCCGGAAGGGCTCAAGAAGGATCAGAAGCTGCCCGAGATCCTCATCACCCCGTCCACCAAGGGGATCCTCAAGGGGCTGGATGGCGTGCCGGAAGCGGACGACGTCAACGTCTCCCGCGGCGACATCGAGCGCCACCATCAGGCCTTCGGCTTCCGCTCCCCGGCGGACATCGACCGCTACGAGGCGCTGCTCAAAGAGGGCTTCAACGTCATCAGCGAGGCGCTGGCTGCCCTGGATCAGGTCTTCGTCGACACCAAGTTCGAGTTCGGTTACGTGACCGATGCCGCCGGTCGCGAAAAGCTCATCTACATGGATGAAGTGGGCACCCCCGACAGCTCCCGCATCTGGGACGGCGCAGCCCTTCGCGGCGGCGAGATCATCGAGAAGTCCAAAGAGGGCTTCCGCCAGTGGCTGCTGAACCACTTCCCGGATCCGGACATCCTGCTCAACAAGAACCGCATGCCCGAGCGCTTCGCCCTGGCCCGTGACAACAAGCTGCCCACCGAGGTGATGATGGATATCTCCCGCACCTATGTGGGGATCGCCGAGAAGATCATCGGTCAGCCGCTGGTACGCAGTGCCAATCCGAAGCAGGAGATCATCGAGGTACTGCGGGAGCAGTACGGCCTGATCGACTGAGGCCGACCGCTTTTTTTGCCGCAGGCGAACAAACGTTTGCCGGTGGCAGGGGAGGCGCTTGCAACGCAGATGACAAAACGGGCCCCATGACGGGGCCCGTTTTCATTGGGTTGTCCGGAGCGCTCAGCCATTGACCCGGAAGATCTGACCGGTCTGTACCCCCAGTACCGATTTCTTGTAAGCCTGGGCCACCCGGGCGGCGGGTACCGGCACGAAGCCCGGGAAGAAGTCGGCATACTTGCTCATGGACTCTTCCAGCACGGTGGGGCTGACCACGTTGATGCGAATGCCCCTTGGCAGCTCGCAGGCGGCCCCTTTCACGAAGTGCTCGATGGCACCGTTGATGGTGGTGGCGCTCACCCCCCAGTGGATGGGCTCCTCGCTCAGAATGCCGCTGATGAGGGTGATGGAGCCACGGTCGCTCAGGTGGGCAATGGCGGCCCGGGTCAGGTTGATCTGGCCCATCAGCTTGCTCTGAAGCCCCACCTGCCACTGCTCGTCCGTCATCTCGGTCAGGGCATTGAAGGCGACGCTGCCGCTGGCGACCACCAGGGCATCGAAGGATCCGATCTGCTCGAAGAGCGCCCGGATGGAGGCGGGGTCGCGCATGTCCACTCTGGCATCCCCCTGGCTGTGACCGACCCGGATCACCTGGTGATCCTGGGCAAGCAGTTCGCTGACGGCGGCGCCAATGGTGCCGGAGGCACCCACAATCACAATCTTCATATCTATCGCTCCTGGTTGAGATGAGTTGATGATAGCGGGATAAAAAGGGAGAAAAAGCGCTTATGATGAACCAATTGTTTCCATATTGGTGCTAATGATGGATATCACCCACCTGGCCAGTTTCTATGAAGTGGTGCAACGGGGCAGTTTCTCCGCCGCTGCCGATGCCCTGGGGGTGAGCAAGGGGATGCTGAGTCGCCATGTCAGCGCCCTGGAGTCCGCCCTCAATGCCCAGCTGCTCCAGCGCACGACCCGCAGACTCAGCCTGACCGAGGCGGGGCGGGTGCTTCACCAGCAGGCCGGTGAGATCTTCGCCCTGGCCCGGGAGGCGGAGGAGGGGATCCGCGCCCTGACCGAGGAGGACAGCGGCCGCCTGCGCTTCACCTGCCCGGTCAGCACGGGGGACCGCATGGTGAGCGAGCTGCTCGCCCGTTTTGCCGAGTTCTGCCCCGGCGTCCAGGTCGAGCTCAACTTCACCAATGCCATGATCGACATGAGCCAGGGGGAGAATGACATCGCTCTGCGGGCCATGGAGCTGATCCCCGACAACCTGGTGGCCCTGCCGCTCGGCAGGCTCAAGGATGTGGTGGTGGCAAGCCCCGCCCTGCTGGCGCGAGAGGGGATCCCCGCCACTCCCTATGAGCTGGGGGGGCGCTCCTGCCTGCTGCAGGGCCACAACCCGGACTGGGAGCAGTGGCACTTTCGCCAGGGGGAGGAGGAGGCGCACATCCTGGTGCAGGGGCGAGTGCGGGCCAACCACTACAGCACCCTGCTGCAACTGGCCCGGGCGGGCATGGGGTTTGCCAAGTGTCCACTGATGCTGGTGGAGGCCAGCCTGGCCCGAGGGGAGCTGGTGGCCGTGCTGACGGAGTGGCAGACCGGCCTGCACCCGATCCATGTGCTGCACGCCCAGCAGCGCCGGGGGCCGCGCAAGATCCGGCTGTTCAAGCAGGTGCTGGCCCAGTGGTTTGCCGAGCGGCCCCATTATCTGCTGGGGTGAGCCTGCATCCCGTTATTTTTCTGTCATCTGGGGCTGCTACCCTGCGCCCTTCATCGCGAAAGGAGAGTCAGGGAATGAAGCGTCATCAGGGTTGGGCAGGGGTTGCGCTGCTGTGCTGCGGCGGTGTGCAGGCCGAGGTCAGGGTCGAGGTGCCCCGGGATTTCCAGATCCTGGCGGTGAGCGCCGGCAAGGTGCAGGACGAGCAGCATGCCGTGCTGGCCGACGGGGAGCAGCAACTGCTGGTGCGCTACGAGGGGGTGATCCCGAGTCGCAACAGCAGCGACAACGATCGCCAGGTTCGCTCCGAGCCTCAGGTGCTTCGCTATGAGGCACGCGGGCAGTCGGTGCGCCTGCAGGCTCCCGTGCCTGCGGACGAGGCCGGGATGGAACGCTACGCCAGGGCCCCTGTCCTGGGCCTGGTGGCGGGGGGGCAGCCCCTCGAGGTGCGCCAGGATACGCTGATGGTGCAGGGGATGCAGATCGGCATGGACTGGCATGCCAGGCTGATGGAGTACAACCGCAGCGAGGGGCCTGCCGTGCTCGCCGGTGCGGCGGATGTGACTGCGGCCGCCGTGGCGACGCCCCGGGCCTCCTCCGTGCCGGCCAGCGCCCTGGAAGGGCAGTTGCAACAGCTTTTCCTGCAGGCGGACCCCGCGCTTCGCAAGCGCTTCATCGGTTGGGCCGTGCCGCGCCTTTAAGTTTGCTCCCCGTTGCAGTAACGTGGGCACATCTTTGATTCCCGATGTGCCCATGTTGATCAGCGAGGCCCCCATGTTTGAATTGCACCCCCGCCTTCAGGCGGATACCCGGATACTGGGGGATCTGCCCCTGTGCCGCGTCCTGCTGGCCAAAGACAGCCAGTATCCCTGGCTGATTCTGGTGCCCCGGGTCGCCAACCTGCGGGAGATCCATCATCTGGCCCCCGAGCAGCAACAGCAGTTGATGCAGGAGTCCTGCGCCGTCGCCACCCTGATGGAGCGGGCACTCGGCCCGGACAAGATCAACGTGGCGGCCCTCGGCAATCTGGTGCCTCAGCTGCACCTGCACCACGTGGCCCGCTTCAGCTCGGATGCGGCCTGGCCCGGCCCCATCTGGGGTGCCTGTCCCGCCATTCCCTATGAGGAGCAGGCCTTGCAAGGGGCGGCTGCCAGTTGGCAAACCCGTCTGGCTACCCTGGATGGATTTCAGCCATTTCTGACTGATAATCCAGTCAAGTGAGAGGTGGCTCGCGCTTTGGGCACCGGGATCACGCAATCTGTTAGCGTATCGCGTCGGTGCATGGTGACATGGGCGACACGAGTGACAGCCCCATTATTTCGATCAGCAGGAAGGTTCCATGATAGTGACAAGATCCGAGGATGATGCCGTATTGACCACAGAGGACGTACTGCTGAGCCTGTGCAATTCGGTGACGAGCGTATTGAGTGCGGCGACCCAGACCCAGGTGCGCTTCTCCGGCATGGTGCAGCGGATCAGCAAGACCTGCCTCAAGCCTGACATCGGCTGTTTCGTGCTGTTTGACGGCGGCTTCTCCGGGCTGGTGGTGATCAACTTCTCCGCCGCCGCGGCCATGGAGCTCTACCAGAGCTACATGCTGAGCATGGGGCTCTCCAAGGAGGATCTCGCCATCTCCCACACCTCGGACGAGGTGAGCAACGTCATGGGCGAGCTGATGAACCAGATTGTCGGCAGCTTCACCACCAAGGTGGGGCGCGAGCTGCAGACCCACATCACCCAGAACCAGCCCAAGATGCTGGCGCTCAACAAGCAGGTGATGCTGAGCGTCGACACCAACCTCGACAATCCCGAGACCCGCCGGGTGACCTTCTTCACCGCCAGCAACAACATCTTCTATCTGGAGCTGGCCATGGACAAGACGGAGTTTATCCGGATCCATGATGGCGGCGTGCAGGAGGAGGTGGATCCCGACGAGCTGATCGCCCAGGCCAAGCAGTCAGCCAAACCGGCACCGGCGGCCGCGCCGGCGAGCAACGAGCACGACGATCTGCTGGATTCCCTCGGCATCTGATGGTCGAGGGTTGTGCAAATGAAGAGGCCACCCCGGGGGTGGCCTCCTTGCTTGGGGCGGGTCAGAAGTTGTAAAGCAGCCCGGTACTGAAGCGAAGCGCCTCGGCATCGTAGAAGTCGATGTCGGAGTCGGCGCTGGAGTAGGCCGCGGTGAAGGTGGCGGCAAGGGGTTTGATGCCGAACAGGTTGTGCCAGAAGAAGGTGCCATTGAGGGCGAACTCGCTGGCATCGGCGCGCTGGCCGAACAGGGGATTCGCCTCGTCATACTTGCGCTTGCCGGCGTAGAGGTTGCTCACGATGGACCACTGGGAGGCACGCTTGGCATAGGTCAGCTGCAGACCGGTGTTCTTGAAGCTCTCCGCACTCCCGTCCAGGCGGGCCTCCTTGTAGAGGAAGGCGGGCTCCAGCAGCTGGTCGCCGCCGAAGTGGTACTGGTAGGAGACAGCCAGGTCGTGGACCTTGCCGTTGCGGCTCAGCATGGAGGCGTAGTGGGTGCCGTGGGTCAGGTCATATTGCTGGCCGCTGCGCTCCTCGTCGAGCTCCACTTCCCGGCTGGTCAGGGTGGCGTAGACGTTGCTGCCCCAGATCCTGTCCCAGGCAAAGCGCACCCCTTTCGAGGTGAGATCGGTGGCGCTGCGGTCCACGCCGGTGGCGAAGGGATCGCTCCACACTTCCACCGGCATGAGGTTGAACACCAGGGAGGTGGCGACGATACCCTTGTCACCCATCTCCTGGCGCAGACCGAGTTGCTGGGTAAAGTCGAAGCGCACCGCGTCCTGGATGAGGTTGCCGAGGAAGACCTGGGTGCGGGTATCGGCGAAGGTGTAGTGGATATCGGCATTGAGCAGCGGGCTCAGACCGCTTTCGCGGCCGGGGGAGCCCAGATCATCGATACGGCTGTTGCTGTCGTCACCGGCATAGAAGTTGGACTTGTGGCTGCCGGCATTGACTCCGCCCAGCAGAAAACCGGACCAGCCGGTCTGGCGGGGGATCTCCCCCAGATCGGCGTGGGCGGTGGTGGCGACCAGCAGGCCAAGGCTCAACAGAACATGATTTCGCATCGGGTATGCTCCTGACATAACGAATGAGAAGGGTGACAGTGCGCCCCGGTATCCCGGTGGGACCGGTGCTGACTGAGGCATGGCAGGCATGCTACCCCAGCCGGAGTGTGACGTTAATCAATAATTGAATACGCGACGGACAAGAGTTCATGGCGCCGTACTGGTATCCTGTTTGCGCAAGAAAAGGGGAGAAAACAACGAGATGAAGCAGATCAAATCCTGGGCGCAATATTACGTCGACCTGATGACCAAGCTGGGACTGGTGCGCTTCAGCATGTTCCTGGCCACCGCCATCATAGTGCTGGCCGTTTCGATCCAGATGGGGGTGACCCTGTTTTTGCGCGGCACCGTGGACATCGTCGACCTGGTGCGCTCTGTCTTCTTCGGCCTGCTGGTGACCCCCTGGGCCGTCTATTTTCTCTCCATCGTGGTGGATCAGCTGGAGGACTCCCGCCAACGGCTGACCCGGATGGTGCGCAAGTTGCAAGACATGCGCGAGCGGGATCTCGAGCTCAACAGCCAGTTGCAGGAGAACATCAGCCGGCTCAACGCCCAGATCGCCGAGACCAACCGGGCCGAGGCCCTGCGCCAGCAAGCCATCGAGGATCTCGAAAACGAAGTGTTCCAGCGGGAGAAGGCCCAGTTGCATCTGGGGGAGCGTACCGCCCTCTTGCGCTCCTTCATCGACTGCTCCCCCGATCTGGTCTATTACCGCAACGAGGACGAGCAGTTCTCCGGTTGCAACCGCGCCATGGAGGAGCTCACCGGCAAGGTGGAGGCGGAACTCATCGGCCTGACCCCGTTCGATGTCTACAAGCACGACATCGCCAGCAAGGTGGTGGAGACCGACAAGCAGGTCTTCGCCCAGAACGAGCCGCTCACCTATGAGCAGTGGCTGGAGTATCCCGATGGCCGCAAGGCCTACTTCGAGCTGCGCAAGGTGCCCTTCTTCGACCGCTTCGGCAAGCGGCTCGGCCTGCTCGGCTTTGGTCGCGACATCACCGAGCGCAAGCAGTACCAGGACAAGCTGGAGAAGGCGAGTCGGGACAAGACCACCTTCATCTCCACCATCAGCCACGAGCTGCGCACCCCGCTCAATGGCATCGTCGGACTGAGCCGGATGCTGATGGATACGCCCCTCGATGCCAGACAGCAGCAGCAGCTCAAGACCATCCACCTGAGCGCGGTGACGCTCGGCAACATCTTCAACGACATCATCGATCTGGACAAGCTCGACCGTCGTCGGCTGGAGATTGCGCCGGCTCCGCTGGATTTGCCCGCCTTCCTCGACGAGCTGGAGACGCTGTCGCGCATCCAGGCGGAGCAGAAGGGGCTCTACCTGTACTTCGACCGGGACGGCGACATGCCCCAGTTCGTGATGGCGGACGGCACCCGGCTGCGCCAGGTGCTGTGGAACCTGGTGGGCAATGCGGTCAAGTTCACCGATGAAGGGGGCGTCACCATACGCTGTCTCGCCCACGCCGCTGATGAACCGGGCAAGCTGGCGCTGCACTTCGAGGTGGAAGACACCGGGGTGGGCATTCCCCGCGCCCAGCAGGAGAAGATCTTCGCCATGTACTATCAGGTGCAGGGCAAGAAGCACGCCACCGGCACCGGCATCGGGCTGGCGGTCTCCCGTCAGCTGGTGCAGGCGATGGGCGGCCAGCTCTACGTGGACAGCGACCCGGGCGAAGGCGCCTGCTTCACCGCCGAGCTGGAGGTGGACTGCGTCGAGCCCAAGGCCGCGGCCCCGGAGCCCGAGATGCCCTGCCTCGATATCCTGCTGGTGGAGGACGTCGAGCTCAACGTGACAGTGGCCTGCGCTCTGCTGAACAAGCTCGGCCATCAGGTCAAGGTGGCGCGGGATGGTGCAGAGGCGCTGGCCATGGCCAACCCGGATGATTTCGACTTGATCCTGCTCGACATCCAGTTGCCGGATATGACGGGGTTCGATGTGGCGGAGCAACTGCTCGCGCGCTACGGCGACAGCCTGCCCCCCATGGTGGCGCTCACCGCCAATGCCACCGGCGATCGCCAGTACTACCGGGATCACGGCATGCAGGATGTGATCAACAAGCCGCTGGGCTCCAAGGCGGTGCGGGAGGTGATAGGCCACCTGTTTGCGGATCTCGCCGGGGACGAGGCGGACGAGCAGGACGATGTCCACCATCAGGATGCCCTGCTGGATCTGCCCTTCCTCACCGATTACGCCAGCACGGTCGGCAAGCCGGTGCTGCTCTCCAGCGTCGAGCTGTTCGAGAAGATGATGCCGGACTACATGGCAGTACTCGACTCCAACATGATTGCCAGGGATCAGGCCGGTGTGGTGGAGGAGGCCCACAAGATCAAGGGGGCGGCGGGCTCCATCGGCCTGCGCCGGTTGCAGCAGACGGCCCAGCTTATCCAGAGCCCGGATCACCCCGCCTGGTGGGAGAACGTGGAAGACTGGATTGAAACCCTGCGCCGGGAATACCCGGGTGACATCGCCCGCCTGCGGCGCTGGCTGCTCTCGTAGACACGACGCCTCAGGCAAGGAGCCACGACATGTATGACCGTTTGATCCCCCCCGAGCGCATTCACCCCTGGGGAGACGAAGACCTGCTGGAGGCGACGGAGCAGGACCGCACCCGCATCGTGCAGGCGGCGCCGGTGCGTCGGTTGCAGCAGAAGACCCAGGTCTTCCCGCTCGATGTGAAAGCCTCGGTGCGTAGCCGCCTCACCCATTCGCTGGAGGTGCAGGAGACCGGTCGCCAGATCAGTCGCCGCATCCTGGCGGCGCTGCCGGCCGGAGTGGTGTGCGAGGGGGCCTTCATCAATCTGGTGGAGATGTCCTGCCTGTTGCACGATGTCGGCAACCCGCCGTTTGGCCATTTCGGCGAGCAGGTGATGAGTCAGTGGCTTGCCCAGGAGCTGGACGGCCTCTTCACCCGTGCCCACGACCAGTTGCCGAGCGCCCAGTGGGCAACCCTTCGCCAGGATCTGCTGGTGTTTGACGGCAATGCCCAGAGCCTGCGACTGGTGCACAGCCTGCACGAGCTGAACCTCACCCTGGGGCAACTGGCGGCGCTGTGCAAATACCCGCAGCAGCCCCTGCCGGGATTGCACCATCCCCAGGGCTATGGTCAGCACCACGGCTGGACCAGCAAGCGCGGCATCTTCTTCAGCGAACAACCCCTCTATCGTGCCCTCGGCCAGAGCCTGGGGCTGGCCGAGGGGTGCCGTCATCCGCTGGTCTACATCATGGAGGCGGCGGACGACATCTCTTACTGCATCGCCGATCTCGAGGATGCGGTGGACAGGCACATCCTCACCCAGAACGAACTGCTGGCAGCCCTGCGCGAGGCGGACGAGGGCGGTTACATGGCCGACCTGCTCGATGAGGCGCTTGCCTCCGGTCGGGGGTTCTTCCCCCATTTTCGCCAGCATCTGACCCGGGATCTGGTGGCGCTGGCCGCCCATACCTATGTGGCCGAGCACGATCAGATCCTGAGCGGGGCCTATCCCCAGGCGCTGCTGCACGGTCAGGCTCCGGCAGCCCGGGTACTCGATACCCTCAAGCGGGTGGCTCGCGAGCTGGTGTTCATGCGCCCGGAGGTGGAGGCGCTGGAGCTGGAAGGCTATGCCGCCCTGCGCGGGGTGCTCTCCACCTACGCCTGCCTGCTGGCCCTGCCCGTCAGCCAGTTCGAGCGGCTGCTCGCAGGCAACGGCGGGAGCGAGCTCTTCTTTGCCCGGCGGCTGTTCCACCGCCTCTCTGCCCGCCACCTCAAGGCGTACCGGCTGGCGGTGGCGAGCCGGGATCCCCGTTTCGAAAAGGAGAGCGAGCAGGAGTGGTACTACCGGGTGCGGCTGCTGCTCGATTATGTGAGCGGCATGACGGATACCTATGCACTGGAGGAGTTCCGGCTGTTGTCAGGGATTTGACTGAACCTCTTTTTGGCCGCATTCCACCCATATGGGTGGGAGAGATATTGCGTAAAATTCGGTGTTTTTTTACACTGCGGCAACTTGTTCAACTTTCACACGGTAAGGAGACGACCATGCAACATTCCATGTTCAACGTTGCGTTCGATCGCTGCTCTGGCAGCGCGAAGACTCGTGCTCTTTATTTGCCGCGTGGAGGGGACAGGTAACACCTGCTTTTTTCATCACCCGCGGTTGTCCCGCAGGGTGATCACCTCTCTCCGGGGGAACCGCACGTTCAACTGGAGAATATTATGTCTATCGAACTCGCCCTGCTGCGCCACGTAGAGACCCTGGTTCAAAAAAGGATCACCCGGCTGGAGCGTCGCGTCAGCTACCTGCATCTTTCACCTGCCCTGCTCAAAGACATCGGGCTGGAAGGCAAGGAAGTGCAGATCGCCCACATCCGTGAGCGGGAGTTTCAAACCGGTTTCCGGCTCGGGAACCGAATAACCTGATGGGAGGGGGCCTGGCCCCCGACCTGGTGGATGGCAGGCCTGGGCCTGCCATTTTTCTTTCCTGATGAGCATTGTCTCAATTTAGTTGTCGCACATTGCGCCAAACACTCTATGATCCACCTCCGTTTCGTATGGGAGTTGATAATGTTCCGCCGCTGCTGTCGTCTCATCCTGCTATGTGGTCTGGCTTTCTGGAGCCTGATGGTTGCGGCTGCGCCGGCGCAACTGGACCAGAGCAACTTCACCCTGGACGAACTGCGCTGGCTTGCCACCCATGATGAACTGGTCGTCGGCATGCCTTCGGCGGCCTGGCCACCCTATGTCTATACCGATGGACGCGGCAATTTCACCGGCCCCCTGGATGAGTTCGCCTCCCAGATTGCAGCCAGGCTGGGGGTGAGCCTTCGCTACCGTGCCTACGTCAACAATGCGGCGGTCCAGCAGGCCTTGCTGGATGGCAAGGTCGACATGTTGATCGGGGTGGCACCGAGCCCGACCCGCACCCTGCAGATGCAATTTACCTCCGAGCTGATGGCACTGCCCCGCGCCGTGCTGCTGACGGGGGGGCGGGAGAGCCTCTCCCTGGAGGAGGCCTATGGGGTGCGCTGGGTCTGCGTCTTCGGTGTCAGCGCCTGCGATGAGCTGCTGCGCCTTGGGATCTCGAACCTGATCACGGCCGACAGCCGGGACGAGGCGATCTTCATGCTCAAGGAGGGCAAGGCGGATGCCTATCTGGCCGAGCTGCCCATGCTGAACAGGCTGCAAGCCATGGCGGGCATGGCGCTGGCCAGGATCGACTGGATGAGGGATACCTCCCTCGCCATGGCCGTGGCACCCAGGAATGATGTCTTGCAGGGATTGCTGGAGCGGGCCCTCGAGGATATCTCTCCCTTGGAGCGTCGCGCCATTCTGGAGGCGGGGGATATCCTCGACTATGCCCTGGTGAAAAGGAGCAGGGAGATCGTCTTCAATCCGCAGGAGCAGGCGTGGTTGCAAGCACATCCGGTCATCCGCTACGGGGTTGCCCCGGATTGGCCCGGGATGAGCGAGGTGGACGACAGGGGGCGGCTCAAGGGGCTCATTGCCGATCTGCTGACACTGATGAGCCAGCGTGCCGGGCTTCAGTTCACCCTGGTGCCGACCCGGAGCTGGGCCCAGAGCATGGCGCTCTTCCAGGATCGCAAGCTGGATCTCATCCCTGCCATGACTCCCACCGCGGAGCGTCAGCAGTTTGCCCGGTTTACCCCCAACTACGCGTCGATCAACCGGGTGGTCGTGGCGAGGCAGGGGATGGCCGAGCTCACCGCCGCCAGGGCACTGAAAGGGCACAGGGTGGGCATGGTAGGGGGCTCGGTGGAGCAGGTCTTGCTGAACGAGGTGGGGGCCATCGCCGTGCCGGTGGCCAGCGATGCCGAATTGCTGCCCCTGCTGGACCAGCAGAAGGTTGACTATGTGCTGATGAGCACCACCACCCTGGAGCAGTCGCTGCAAAAGGGATTCAGCGACCGCTACCAGGTGGTCTTCTCCGGCAGCGACCTGCGGGTACCCATCGCCATGGCGACCCAGTTGCAGGACCCCATGCTGCAGCAGATCCTCACCAAGGTGTTGATCGCCATTCCCCCCGACGAGCTCTCCGCCCTGGAGAAAAAGTGGCTCTCCCTGACCATACAGACGGGACTGGATCCGAAGACGGTGCTGCTCTGGTCCTCCCTTGGCGGCGGCATCTTCCTGCTCTGCCTCTTGCTGTTCATGGGCTGGAACCGGACGCTGCGCCGCCAGATCAGCCAGCGGCGGGAGGCCGAGCGGCGGCTCGAGGAGCAGTTGATGTTTGTCCAGATGATGCTGGATGCCCTGCCCAACCAGGTGGTGCTGACCAACGAGCGCTATGAAGTGGCAATGACGAACCGGGCGTATCGGCAGATGTTTCTCGGCGGGGAGAACCTGACGGGCTCCTATGAGCGGTTGCTCCAGGATCGATTGCCCGAGTCGATCCGCGCCAGGGTGATGGAGGAGGATGCCAGCGTCTGGGAGAGCGGAGAGGAGCTTCATGGACGGGGCGAGATCCGGTTTGATGACGATCGCCTGCACCAGATGATCTACACCAAGCGGCTCTTTGCGGGGCCCGATGACAATCGGCTCGGGATCCTGACCGTGCTGACCGACGTGACCGAGCTGGAGCAGGCGCGGTTTGCGGCCCAGGAGGCGCAGACCCGGCTGACCCAGATCACCGACAGCATGCCGGGTCTGGTCTATCAGTATCACTGGCTTGGGCCGGGCAAGGGGCACTTCCTCTACACCTCGCAAGGGGTCAGGGAGATGGTGGGGGTCGAAGAGGAGCAGGCCGGCATGGCGGTCACCGGTGCCTCCATCCTGGGGATGACAGGCAAGGCGCACCAGGACTTCGTGGCCACGGTGGATCGTCATGCCCTGAGCATGCAGCCGCTTGATCTCGAGGTGGAGATCCGGCGTCAGGGGGAGGCGGGCTATTTGCAGATCCGTGGTCACTTCGTTCACCAAGAGGGGCTTGAAGGGGTCATATTGAACGGCGTGGTGCAGGACATCACCAAGCTCAAGCGCCAGGAGCTGGAGCTGCGCCAGGCCAGGCGGGTGGCGGAGGAGGCGACCCAGGCGCGCAGCCGCTTCCTCGCCACCATGAGTCATGAGCTTCGCACTCCCATCTCCGGCATGCACGGCATGCTGGAGCTGCTGCAAATGAGCGCGCTGGATGACGATCAGCGCTACATGTTGCGCAATATCTCGACCTCCACCAACCATCTGCTCTATCTGGTGAACGACATCCTGGACTTCTCCAAGATGGAAGCCGGGCAGTTGCAACTGCACCCCCATCACTGCCGCCTGACCTCGGTGATTTGCGATGTCATCCGGGGACATGCGGCCCTGGCCTATGGCAAAGGGCTCAACGTGACGCTGCGGTGGGGGAAGACGGTGCCGGATCTGGCCTGCATCGACGGGATAAGGGTGGGGCAGGTGATCTCCAATCTGTTGAACAACGCGGTGAAGTTCACCGAGGCAGGGGCGATCGCCATCCAGGTGGATTATGAAGACGACCGGCTGGCCTTCCGGGTCCGGGATACCGGGATCGGCATCGCCCTGGAGCAGCAGCGCACCCTCTTCATCCCCTTCAAGCAGGTGGAGTCCGACACCAATCGCCGGTTTGGCGGCACCGGGCTTGGGCTTGCCATCTGTCATCAACTCACCCAGAAAATGGGGGGGAGCCTGACCCTGGAGAGTACCCCCGGAATGGGCACCTGCGTGACCTTCACGCTGCCCCTGGCCGAGTGCCAGTGGGAAGCGCCGCCCCTGACCGGTCAGGTATGGTGGTGGTTTGGGGAGGATGAGGGGCTGGAATCAGTGATGGTCAGGCTGGGCGCCAGACTGGTTCGCATGGAGGCACACCATTGGCAGCAGCCCCTCGAGGGGCATCTGCTGGCGCAGGAGAATCACCTGGAACAGGCCCTTGGCAGTGACTGGCTGGCCTGTTTGCAGCGTTCGAACCTCAAGGGCATAGTACTCTCTCCCCATGAGGCCCTGCGGGGGCGCATGGGGGGCGACGCTTGGTGGCGACTGGGACAATCGCCCCTCTACCCCGATCTGTTGCTGGAAACCTGCCAGTCACTGTTCAACCAGCAGGCGAGCCAGTCGATGGGGATGGAGGGGGAGAAGCTCAGGGGGCGGGTGCTGGTGGCCGATGATCACCCCGTCAACCGGGCATTGCTGACGAGACAGCTCGCTATCCTGGGGCTCGAGTCCGAGGTGGTGGAAGATGGCGAGGAGGCGCTGCGCGCCTGGCAGGGGCAGGACTTCGCCCTGCTGCTGACCGACTGCCACATGCCGGTGATGGATGGCTATGCCCTCACTCGAGCCTTGCGGGATGCCGGGGACAGTGCTCCCATTATCGGGGTGACGGCCGATACCTCTGAGGAGGCGAGCCAACAGATGCGTGATGCCGGCATGAACGACATGCTGTTCAAGCCCTACAGCCTGGATGCCCTGAGCCAGACCCTGGGACGCTGGTTGCCGACTCAGGAAGAACAGCTCGCCTCGGAGGCGCCCCGGCAAGCCAGGGTTCAGCTGCCAGGCATAAGCTGGTTGACCCTGTTCGGGGATGAGGCGGTGGCTCGCAGCATGGCCAGCGAATACCTGGAAGCCAACGAGCAGGATGGCGAGGACATGAGGCTGGCGCTGGCCAGCCAGGATACCCAGGCGCTGGTGGAGACGGCACATCGCATCAAGGGGGCCGCGCGCATGGTAGGACAGCAGGCATTGGCAGAGGAGGCGGCCCGGCTGGAGGCGGCGGCCAGATTGAAACAACTGGACAAGCTCGATGACCTGGCCAGGGCGGTACAGGCATTGATGGACTCTATCAGAGGTGAAACGGGGTTATGGCTCGATGAATAGCGCACGGCATGAGTTGGCGATCATGGTGGTGGAGGATCTCAACTTCCAGCGCAAGGCCCTGATGCACCAGATCCGCGGACTGGGCTACGGCAACCTGCTGGAGGCGCAGGACGGGGAGGAGGCGCTGGCACAGTGCCAGCACCACAGGGTCGACATCCTGTTCTGCGATCTGCGCATGCCGGGCATGGATGGCATGGCGCTGCTGCGCCGCCTCTCCCTTGGCGGGTTCCGCGGCGGCATTGTGCTGTGCAGCGCCCTGGAGGATGACGTGGTCGATGCCGTGCTGCGCATGAGCCGGGCCTATGGCCTGCAGGTGTTGGGGCGCATCGAGAAACCCGCGTCTCCCCAGCAGATCGCGCAGCTCATCGGTGCCTGGCGGCCCCAGCAGGTGCGCAGCCAGGAAGAGGATGGTTATCACCTGACCCTGGATGAGCTGCGCCGGGCGCTGGATCAGGACCAGTTGCTGCCCTGGTATCAACCCAAGGTGGGTTTTCACAACGGGGAGTGGCTCGGCATGGAGGCACTTGCCCGCTGGCAGCACCCCGAATATGGCCTCATCTCGCCGGCCCGTTTCATTCCGCTGGCGGAGCACAACGGGCTCATCGACCCGCTCACCGAGGTGATCATCGGCAAGGCGCTGCGGGACGGCCACCTGTGGGAGAAGACCGGGCTCTCCCTGAACCTGTCGATGAACCTCTCCACCACCTCCCTCATCGAGGGGGATCTGTGCAACACCCTGCTCAGCCACTGCCAGCGCTGGAGCATCAACCCCGAGCTCATCACCCTCGAAGTGACCGAGAGCGCCTTCGTCAAGGATCTCGGCAAGTCGCTGGAGGTGCTGACCCGCTTGCGGATGCACGGTTTTGGTCTCTCCATCGATGATTTCGGGACCGGCTACTCCTCCATGCAGCAGCTTGCCCTGCTCCCTTTTACCGAGTTGAAACTGGACAGATCCTTCGTGGATCGCTGCTATGAAGATCCCTCTCGCCTAGCCATCATCGAGTCCAGCATCGAGCTGGCTCGCAAGTTGGGCTTGAAATCGGTGGCCGAGGGGGTCGAAGATGAGGCGACCTGGCAATTGCTGGCGAAGCTGGGGTGCGATCAATGCCAGGGCTTCTTCTCCGCCCGTCCCATGCCCCGCGAGGAGCTGATGGGATGGCATCAGGGTTGGCAAGCTCGTTTGCCCGCGCTCATCAGACGCTAATCCCGGGCAGGATGCCCGACGAATTCCAAGGATGGCCATGAAAATATCAAGCAAGTTGTTGTTGAGCTTCTGTTTTATCAACCTGCTCATCATTCTCTCCTCCGCCCTTGTCTATCATCAGCTCGGCCGGATCGAAGGCTCGCAAGATGCCTTGCTGGCCCAGGCCCTGCCCGCCCTGCAGCGGGACGAGGCGAGCCAGAAAGCCCTGATTGCCACCGTTTCATCCCTGCGGGCCTATCTCATCCTCGGCAAGGATCCGGCACAGGGTGATCGCATCAAGCAGGAGTGGGAAGAGGCCTGGCACGCCATCGAGCGCCAGCGTTTCACCCCCGACCTGACCCGGGCACTCAAGGATTTCAAGGGGGCACAGTCACAGGTGTGGGCCCTGGCTCACACCGAAGAGAACCTGCCCGCCCACACCCTGATGCTGCTGGAGGCCGGCCCTCTGGCGGAGTCGGCCCTCGATCAGTTGCAGTCTTTTGCCAATGAAGAGGTGGCAACGCCCCAGGCGACGTTGCCCGGTGACAGGCGCCTGCTGCTCAAGCAGGTGGGGGATGCCTACAACAGCCTGGGCAATGCGCTCTCCGCCCTGCGGGATTTCCTCATCTCGGGGGAGAAGGAGTACCTGGACAAGTACCGGGACTACTACCAGTTCCACCAGCAGCGGGTGGCCGAGCTGAAGCAGCAAGAGGCCAACTTCACCGAGGCACAAAAGGGGCTCTGGACGCTCTTTGAAGAGATGTCAGCCCCCTTTGCCGAGCTGGTCGGCCAGGTGATCGAGAAGCGCCAGGCCCCGGACTGGGACAGGGCCAACCACCTGATGGCCACCGAGATAGAGCCTGCCCTGACCCGGCTGGCGGATCAGCTGGCGACCCAGGTGACCCATACCCGTGCCGAGGTGGACAAGATGGCGGGGGAGATGGCGGCCGCCAGTCAGACCATTCACCGCACCCTGCTGCTGGCCACCACCAGCGTCATCCTGCTGGGCACCCTGGTGGCCCTGCTGTTCAGCCGACGCCTGACCCGGGACATCGCCAGCCTGGTGAAACGGGCGGGCCTGGTGGCCGATGGCCGCCTCCCCGTCACCCCCTTGCCCGTGCTTCGTCAGGATGAGCTGGGAGGGCTCACGGGCTCCATCAACCGGATGTCGGCACAGTTGCGCGAGCTGGTGGGGGAGATCCAGGGGGCGGTCGGTCAGGTGGAAGGGGCTGGCCGCGAGGTGGGCCAGACCACCAATGCCATCGTGGATGATCTGGCAAGCCAGAATCAGCGGCTCGATGCGGTGGCAGCCGCCATCGAGCAGATGTCGGTCAGTACCCGGGATGTGGCGGGCAACATTGCGGACGCGGCGGGAGCGGCTCGCCAGACCGAGCAACAGGCAAGGGAGGGGGAGCAGGCCCTCGCCCGCATGGGGACCACCATGGCGCAGATTGGTGCCATGATTGCCCAGGCAAACCAGGCGATGACGCAGCTCAGCAGCCAGAGCGAGCAAGTGGGGAGGGTCACCGAAGTGATCGCCACCATCGCCGAGCAGACCAATCTGCTGGCACTCAATGCGGCCATCGAGGCGGCGCGGGCCGGTGAGCAGGGACGGGGATTTGCCGTGGTGGCCGATGAAGTGAGGCAGTTGGCCAGCCGCACCAGCGCATCGACCATGGAGATCAACCAGACCATTGCCAGCATCCAGCAGCAGACCCGGGAGACCGCGGATACCGTGGGCAGCGGCACCCTGCTGGTGGAGCAGGGGCGCGGCGCCGTGGCCTCGGTGACCGAGACTCTGGAGTCGATGGCGACGCTGGTGCAGGATCTCAGCGGCCAGCTTGCCGCCATCGCCACCGCCACCGAGCAGCAGTCAAGGGCGGCGCAGGAGGTGGCGGGCACGGTGGAGGAGATTGCCGGGCTCAGCCATCAGTCCAGCGAGCATGGCCAGCAGGGGGAGCAGATCGCCGCCCGCCTGACCCGGGAGACCGGGAGACTGACATCGGCCATCAGCCGCTTCGAACTGGATGCCTGACGCAAGTGAGAGAAAAACGGGGCAGACCTCTGGGTCTGCCCCGTTTTTTTCGGCCCGAAAACCTGGTGGTGGAAGGATGCACGCCGCAGGTGCGGTCCTGACCGTTCGGAAGCTGGGGGATGGTGTCTTGTGTACTGCCCTGTGGCTCTTTCTGCCGGCAGGACGGGTCACTCCAGGCGGCGGAAGGCCTGGTTTTCGAAGCTGCTGCAGGTCTCCTGGTTGAGCAGGTTGACCAGCAGGATGGCCCGCTTTTCGCCATCCGGTTCCAGATAGATGGCTTCAAACCCGGCGAGGGGGCCGGATTCGATAAGTACCTTGTCTCCCTGGGTCGGCAGGCGGGCATAGCTGGCGCGCGCCTCGTCGCTGTCGTCCCGGCTCATGAGCCGGTAGATCAGCTGGCTGCTGACTGGGGTCCACTCCTTGCCGAAGTGGATGATGCGACTGATGCCCCGGGTCGATTTCAGGGTGACCGGGGTGACCTCTTCCAGATCCACGTAGATGAAGAGGTAGTTGGGGAACATGGGCTCGCGCTGGGGCACGCGCTTGCCTCGCCGCAGTTTTTCAATCTCGACCATGGGGTAATAGGATTCAACGCCCTGGGCTGCCAGATGGGCGCGGGCGCGGGCCTCTTCCTTGGGTTTGCAGTAGGCCAGATACCATTTCTTCATTGTTGTTCTGTTTTTCGTGTTGCCGTGCTTGTGGCTATGATAACGGGGGTAAAAAAAAAGGCCACGCTTGACGTGGCCTTTTTTCCAGAGTGAGTGATTACCAACCTTTCACCAGACCGCCCTTGAACAGCTCGGTCCCCTTCTTGAAGACCTCGTCGGTCTGGAAGGACTGGACGAACTCCTTGACCTTCTCGTCGTCCTTGTTGTTCTCGCGAGCAACGATCAGGTTGACGTAGGGGGACTCCTTGTCTTCGACAAACAGGCCGTTCTCGGTCGGGGTCAGACCAATCTGACCGGCGAAGGTGTTGTTGATGATGGCCAGATCCACGTCTTCCAGGGAGCGCGGCAGTTGTGCGGCTTCCAGCTCGACGATCTTGAAGTTGCGCGGGTTGCTGGCGATGTCCAGTACGGTCGCTTCCAGACCGGCACCCTCTTTCAGCTTCAGCAGGCCCTGCTTCTCCAGCAGGATCAGGGAACGACCCAGGTTGGTCGGATCGTTCGGCACCGCGATCTGGGCACCGTCTTTCAGCTCGGACAGGGCCTTGACCTTCTTGGAGTAACCGGCGATCGGGTAGACGAAGGTGTTGCCGACCGGCACCAGCTTGAAGCCGCGATCACGGATCTGGGCATCCAGGTAGGGCTTGTGCTGGAAGGCGTTGACGTCGACGCTGCCGTCGTTCAGGGCCACGTTCGGGGTGACGTAGTCGGAGAAGGTGACCACTTCGACGGTCAGGCCGTATTTTTCCTTGGCCACCTTGGCCGCGGTCTCAACCAGCTCGGTCTCGGGACCGGCGATGGCGCCCACCTTCAGGGTCTTGTTCTCTTCCTTCTGGCCGCAACCGACCAGTACCAGGGTTGCCAGCAGCGCAGCTGCTGCGGATTTGATGCCCAATTTCATAAAAACCTCCTGTCAGAAATCGACGATTAACGATGATCACATTGTTTGACCAGGCGCTCACCCGCGCTCTGGATGAGTTGAACCAGCACCACCAGAATGACCACGGTGACCAGCATGACGGTGGGATCGAAACGCTGGTAGCCGTAGCGAATACCCACATCACCGAGACCACCGCCTCCGATGGCACCTGCCATGGCGGAGTAGTTCACCAGGGTGACGAGGGTGATGATGACACTGTTGAGGATCCCCGGCAGGGCCTCGGGCAGCAGCACCTTGGCGATGATTTGCAGGGGTTTGGCCCCCATGGCCTTGGCCGCTTCCAGCAGGCCGTCAGGCACCTCCATCAGGGCCCCTTCCACCAGGCGGGCGATGAAGGGAATACAGCCCACGGTCAGCGGCACGATGGCGGCGATGGTGCCGATGCTGGTGCCGACGATGAAGCGGGTCAACGGAATGATGGCGACCAGCAGAATGATGAAGGGCACCGAGCGACCGACGTTGACGATGACGCCCAGGACCTTGTTGAGCAGCGGATTGGCCAGGATCTGGCCCGCCTTGGTCACGTGCAGCGCCACGCCGAGCGGCAGGCCGAGCAGGCAGCCGAACAGGGCGGAGGCAAACACCATGATGAGGGTGTCGCCCAGAGCCGAAATCAGCAGATTAATCATTGCTTCGGACATAACCCATTACCTCCAGCTGAATGTGGTTGTCGATGAGGAACTGCTGGGTGGCCTCGCACTGGGCCTCGTCCCCGAACAGTTCCGCCAGCAGGAAGCCGAACTTGACGCCACCGGCGTATTCGATGTCTGCGCTCAGGATGCTGATGTCGATGTTGAAACGGCGGCTCGCCTCGGAAATCAGCGGCGAATCCACCGTGGTCCCGGTAAAGCCGAGCTTCACCAGGGGATAGCTGCCGGGCACCCGCTCGGCACTCATCCGATCCTGATACTCCTGGGGCACTTCCAGGTGGATGGTGGAGTGGATGAAATCCCGGGCCAGCTGGGTCTTTGCATTGCTGAAGAACCAGGCCACTTCCCCCTGCTCGATGAGATGGCCGTCGCTGATGATGGCCACTTCGTCGCAGATCCCCTTCACCACGTCCATTTCGTGGGTGATGAGCAGTATGGTGAGCCCCAGCTTGACGTTGATCTCCTTGAGCAGGGTCAGGATCGAGCGGGTGGTCTGCGGGTCGAGGGCCGAGGTGGCCTCGTCACACAGCAGGACCTTGGGAGCCGGTGCCAGGGCACGGGCGATGGCGACGCGCTGCTTCTGCCCGCCGGAGAGCTCGGACGGATAGGCGTGGGCACGGGCTTCCAGCCCGACCAGGGCCAGCAGTTCGCTGACCCGGCTCTGGATCTTGTCCTTGCTCCAGCCCGCCAGCTCCAGCGGGAAGGCGATGTTGGCGGAGACGGTGCGAGAGGCCAGCAGGTTGAAGTGCTGGAAGATCATGCCGATCTGGCGGCGAGCCTGAGTCAGATCCCGCTCGCTGAGGGCGACCAGGTCCTGGCCATCGACGATGACCTGCCCCTCGGTGGGGCGCTCCAGCAGGTTGACGCAGCGGATGAGGGTACTCTTGCCGGCACCGGAGGCACCGATCACCCCGAAGATCTTGCCTTGGGGCACATGCAGGCTCACGTCACGCAGGGCGTGCACGGCATCACTGCCTTTACCGTAGACTTTGTTGAGACCGATCAACTTAATCATGGATTCTTCCGTGCTAACAGCCTTAAAGCACAGGGCGCTACAGGCGGGTAAATTGGGCAGAGGTTTCACTGGGTAGCTCTGTCATCATGGAGGATGATGCTAAGATGTCCGGATGGCTGTGTCAACGCATGTTTTTACGTCTAGACGTCTAAAAAATGGATAAGGATTCCCGCCATTTGACTATGGTGTGGAGGTATAACCACCAGCATCAATATAAGATTCCGATTTGATGACATTAGTCCGAATATAAGCTGGTAAATATCTTTTATGTCGTCGATTTGATGTCTCCCCTTCGGACAAGGTACCCGGTCGTCCGGGCAGCATCGCTGCCGGTTTCCCCTTCCTCCTGCCGTCTCTTTTTCTGTTTTCTTTTCCATCTCCTTGATGCAGAACAATAAATGACCAGTTCGTGGCCGTGTCGACATGCCAGCTCCCTATACTGGCTGCAGGTAGATGCCAGGAGGGAGGCGAGATGCGATTCCAACAGATCAAGGACCTGATGCTCTATCTCGAGGAGCTTCATCATCGGCAAGGGCACATTTACGGGCGCCAGATCCCCCGGGTGGATGCTGAGCGCAGCAGGATGTTGCTGGCCTATTTGCAAGGGCGGGAGGATGCCGCGGCGGCTCATCTGCACGATTATCGCGAGCAGATGGGAAGCGCGGTGAAGGAGACCTGGCTGGATCAGGGATTTGGCGAGGATCTGCTGGCCGAGGGGGATCGTCTGGCACTGCCCGCCACAACCCAGCCCGCGGAGATAGTGGCCCTGGTGTCACGCCAGGAGGAGAGGCTCATCGGCGAGCTGGAACGTCTGGCCCGGGAGTGCCCCACGCCCGACACGGCGGCGCTGCTGAAAGCCCTGGCCTCCATGGCCCAATCCCGCCTGACCCGTCTGGTACACGGTGCTCATCGCCTCGACGATCTCTGAGCCCGGATGAGAGAGACCCGGCACGGGCCGGGTCTTCTGATGTTGCTGGCGGTCAGCCCCCTTGCCGGGCCGCGCCATAGAGGGCGGCGCCTATGATGCCGGCCTGGTTGAGGTTCGCGGCCGCCACCAGGGGAGCCCGGGTCTCAATCTTGTCGATGAACTTGTCGAGCTTGGCGGCGCTGCCGCCCCCCAGGATGAAGAGGTCGGGGGAGAACAGAAACTCCAGGCGAGCCAGGTATTTGTTGAAACGTTTGCCCCAGCGGCCCCAGGAAAGATCCTCGCGCTTGCGCACCGCATCGGAGCAATAGTGTTCGGCCACCATGCCTTCCAGCATCAGGTGACCCAGCTCGGTATTGGGCAGCAACTGACCATTGACGAAGACGGCGGTACCGATGCCGGTGCCGACGGTGATGAGAATGATGACGCCCTGGCGATCCTGCCCGGTGCCAAAGCGCATCTCCGCCAGACCGGCCGCATCGGCGTCGTTCAGGACATGGCAGGGCAGGCCGGTCACATCGGCAAACAGGTGGGCGGCATCGGTCTCAATCCAGCTCTTGTCGATGTTGGAGGCATTCTTGGCGATGCCGTTGTGGATGGTGGCGGGAAAACCGCACCCCACGGGACCCTTCCATTGGAAGTGTTCGACCAGCGCCTTGAGGGTGTGTGCCACGGCGGCCGGGGTTGCCGGTTGCGGTGTGGCGATGCGGTGGCGTTCGCCAATCAGCTCCCCGGTTTCGGTGTCGACCAGGCAGCCCTTGATCCCGGACCCCCCAATATCTACTCCCAGCATCTGCATCAGAATCTTCCTTTTATTGTGCCGATGTTCAATGGTCGGCAGAGCATGAAAAAATGGCTGCGATCCGGCAAGGGCCAGATCACTTATGCGTGATCCGGCAGACCTTTTTCGATGCAGCGGATCAGCAATCGCGTCTTTTTATTCTCTTCCTGCTGACGCCTGGCCAGGGTCGCCAGCGCCCACTCGATATGCTCGGCCACCATGGGCGCCGCCTCAGGCAGCGCCTGTTGCAGGGCGGCCAGGACCTCGCTGCTGGCCGGTCCGTTGCCAAGGGCCACCGCCAGGTTGCGGCGCCAGCGCTGATAGCCGATGCGGCGGATGGGGCTGCCTTCCGTGTGCTTGAGAAACTCGGCCTCGCTCCAGCCCCACAAGGTCAAGAGGGGCGGGCGGTGCAGATTGGGGCGCGGGCTGAAGTCGGGCTCCGGGCTGGCATTGGCATAGCGGTTCCAGGGGCAGATGAGCTGGCAGTCGTCACAGCCATAGATGCGATTGCCCATGAGCGGCCTGAACTCCTCGGGAATGGGGCCGTCGTTCTCGATGGTGAGATAGGAGATGCAGCGCCGTCCGTCTACCACATAGGGGGCGATGATGGCACCGGTGGGGCAGATATTGATGCAGGCCACGCACTTGCCACACAGCTCCTTCTCCACCGGGGTATCCACGGGCAGCGGCAGGGCGATGAGCAATTCTCCCAGAAAGAAGAAGGAGCCGGCGGACTCGTTGATCAGCAGCGAGTGCTTGCCCACCCAGCCAAGGCCCGCCTTGGCCGCTAGCGGCCTTTCCAGAATAGGGGCCGAGTCGACGAAGGGGCGCCACTCGCCCAGGGTTTGTCCCGCCGCCTGCAACAGGGTTTCGCACCGCAGCTCGATGCGCTCCCCCAACTGTTTGAGCCGGTTGCGCAGCACCTTGTGGTAGTCGCGGCCGAGGGCATAGCGGCTGATGTAGCCGAGGGTGGGATTGCGCAGGGTGGCGGCAAAGCCCGCCTCGAACGGGAGGTAGTTCATCCGCACCGAGATGACCCGCAAGGTGCCCGGCAACAGCTCGTGGGGGCGGGCCCTCATCATGCCGTGGCGCGCCATGTAGTCCATGGTCCCGTGATAACCGGCATCCAGCCAGGCCTGCAACCTTGGCTCTTCCAGGGTGAGGTCGGTGTCGGCGATGCCGACCTGGTCAAATCCTAGCTCCCTTGCCCAGAGCTTGATATCGTGGGCCAGTTGCGCAAGTTCGGCAGCCGTCATGCAGCATCCCCCCTCTGCCTGTAGGAGTGTGGCAGGCGCAGGGCGGCAATATGGCGTGCCAGTTGCCGGGTCATGGGATGATGAAACGTGGGGGCCGTCATGGTAGAGGTGTTCGGGGACGCTATCCGCAAAAATGAGTGGGAGAGTCTAGCACAACCCCTGTGGCGGGCCGAGCAGATCCGCAGCATGGAACGGCGCTGGGCCGAGCAGGAGGGGTTGCCCCTCTATGTGCTGATGGAGCGGGCCGGGAATGCGCTGTGCAACTATGCCTGTCACCACTGGCCCGACAGCCGCCAGTGGTGGATCTTCGTCGGCCCTGGCAACAACGGTGGGGATGGCTACGTGCTGGCCCGCCTTGCCCGGCGCATCGGCCTCGAACCTCTGGTGATTGCCGCCCGGGCTCCCGGCCTGCTGAGGGGAGATGCCAGGCGGGCTGCCGAAGAGTGGCTCGCATCGGGGGGGAGCGTGACCATGGCCGAGGATCTGCTGCCCGCCACGCTGCCGCCGCCGGATCTGGTCATAGACGCACTGCTCGGTACCGGCGTCCAGCTTCCCCTCTCCTCGTCAATGACAAAGATCGTCGCAACAATCAATGGCTTGAACGCGCCCGTGCTGGCGGTGGATCTCCCCTCCGGTCTCAATGCCGACACCGGCCGCGCCATGGGCGCACTGGTGCGTGCCACCCGCACCCTCACTTTCATCGGCATCAAGCAGGGCATGCTCACCGCCGACGGGGTGGACGGAGTCGGCCACCTCGACCGGGATCCCCTGGGAGTGACGCCGGGGGAGGAACGGGTTCCCGCTGCCGAGCGGATCGATTATCCCAGCCTCAAGGGGTTGCTGACCCCGCGCAGGCGCTCGGCTCACAAGGGACACAGCGGCAAGGTACTGCTGACGGGGGGGAACCTCGGCATGCAGGGGGCCATTCTGCTGGCGGGTCAGGCCTGCCTGCGGGCGGGGGCGGGATTGGTACGCCTGCGCCAGCACCCGGATTGCCCGGCGGCCAGCCTGGTTCAACCCGAGCTGATGGGATGCCCGGCGGACATGGATGAAGGGTGGGCATCGGTGCAGGTACTGGGCCCCGGGCTCGGTCAGGATGGGTGGGGCCGGGCCCGGTTCGAACAGGGCATCGGAGCCGCCGTGCCACTGGTATTGGACGCCGATGGATTGAATTGGCTGGCGCAGGCCCCCCGTCATCAGGATAATTGGGTGCTCACGCCCCACCCCGGGGAGGCGGCTCGCCTGCTGGGTTGCTCCATCGCCGAGGTCGAGGGGGACAGGTTTGCGGCCGTCTCGCGACTGCAACAGCGCTACGGTGGTGTGGTGTTGCTCAAGGGGGCGGGGTCGCTCATCTGCGACGGCAGGCGCATTTCCCTGTGCGACGAGGGCAACCCCGGCATGGCCAGTGGCGGCATGGGTGACCTCTTGTCTGGTATAATCGCCGCCCTTCTGGCTCAGGGCTGGTCTGCGGGCATGGCCACCCGACTCGGGGCCGTGATCCACGCAGAGGCCGCCGATCTGGCCGCTGCCGAGGGTGAGAGGGGCATGCTGGCATCGGATCTGCTGCCCTGGATCCGTCGTCTGGTCAATCCGACACAGTAACAAGTAACAAGAAGAACATGGCAAAAACCTTGATGATGACACTGCCGGACGAGGCAGCAACAGTGGCGCTGGGTGGCCGTCTGGCAAAGGCGTGCCAACAGGCCACCACGGTATTTCTGCACGGTGCCCTCGGGGCCGGCAAAACCACCCTGACCCGAGGCTGGGTGCAGGGACTGGGTCATGAGGGCAAGGTCAAGAGTCCGACCTATACCCTGGTGGAGCCCTATGAGCTTGCCCAGTGGCAGGTCTATCACTTCGATCTCTATCGACTGGCCGACCCGGAAGAGCTGGAGTTCATGGGCATTCGCGACTATTTCGCCGCCGATACCCTCTGCCTGGTGGAGTGGCCAGAGAAGGGCGAGGGCTGGCTGCCAGCCCCGGATCTCGAGATCACCCTGAGTTATGCAAACGAGCAGCGCGCGGTGCAGATTGATGCCCGCACTGCTATCGGCGAAGCCATTCTAGAACGGTTGTCATCTCAGTGCGCGTGATCCTTGTTTTTGTTCTCTCCCTGATGGCATTGCCCACCTGGGCCAATCAGCTCAAGAGTGTGCGGGTGTGGCCATCACCGGACAACACCCGGGTGGTGCTCGACATGAGCAGCGCCCCCAATTTCAACTACTTCACCCTGACCGGTCCGAACCGTCTGGTCATCGACCTGAAAGGGGCGAGCAACGCCACCAACCTGGCCCGCATCGAGAACAAGAGCGAGCTGGTGCGCAAGATCCGCGAGAGCACGCCGCTGGAGAAGGGCGGCCTGCGACTGGTGCTGGATCTCGGCTCTGCCATCAAGCCGGTGGTCTTCCCGCTGGCGCCGGCAGGTCCCTATGGCCACCGTCTGGTGATCGATCTTCCCTATGAAGAGAAGGGGAGCGCTGCGGCGCAGCCCGCTCCCGTCGGGGGGCACGGCAAGGCCATCGTCATCGCCATCGATCCTGGTCACGGCGGGGAAGACCCGGGCTCCATCGGCCCGCGCCGCACCTACGAGAAACGGGTGACCCTGGCGGTCTCCCAGAAGCTGGCGACCCTCATCGACCGGGAGCCCGGCATGCGCGCCGTGCTGACCCGCCGTGGCGACTACTTCGTCGATCTCAACAAACGCTCCGAGATTGCCCGCAAGGCCAAGGCAGACCTGCTGGTGTCAGTGCATGCCGACAGCTTCCACAACTCGACTCCTCGCGGCGCCTCCGTCTGGGTGCTGTCGACCAACCGCGCCAACCGCGAGATGGGTAGCTGGCTCGAGAAGCAGGAGAAACAGGGGGAACTGCTGGGAGGCGTTGGCAAGGTATTGGCCGAGTCTGATCCCAACCCCTATCTGGCGCAGACCTTCCTGGATCTCTCCATGGACAAGTCCAGGGCCGAAGGCTATGACGTCAGCCGCCAGATCCTGCGCTCGCTCGGGCGGGTGGCCAGATTGCACAAGAAGGCGCCGGAACATGCGAGTCTGGCGGTGCTGAAGGCGCCGGACATCCCCTCGGTACTGGTGGAGACGGGCTTTATCTCGAACCACGCCGAGGAGAAGCTGCTGGCCACCGCCAGCTATCAGGATCAGCTGGCCCGGGCCATCTTCGAGGGGATCCGCAACTATTACCGCAGTCATCCGACCAAGGGGCCCATGCTCACCGGCAAGGGCCAGGTTGCTGCCCCGCCGCGTCAGGCGCCTGCCAACAAGCCGGTCGCTGTCAGCAAGCCGGCTGCCCAGCCAACGCAGCAGGTCGTGACCAACCGGATGCCGGCGAGCGAGCCCTATCGCGTCGGTGAGGGCGGCGCCCCGGTCAGCAGCGTCGGCAGCGCCTCCGGTGCCGGCGTGATCAAACCTTACAAGGTCGCAGCCCAGGAGCCGAGTGCGCCGGTAGCCAGCGTGCAGAGCAACGACAAGTCCAACATGATCCGCCACGTGGTCACCCGTGGTCAGAGTCTCTCCCGGCTCGCCGAGAAACATGGGGTGAGTCAGGCGCGACTGGTGGAGATCAACAAGCTTAAGTCGCGGGACATCCAGATAGGGCAGGTGCTCTATATTCCGCGAAAATAGCGCGGGTGAAGAACGCCGCCCTTCTCTGCCGATGGCAGGGAGGGGCGGTGAGCATTGATGGCGCCAGGTCCACCTCTTCCCCTTTTTCATCTGCAGGAGCAAGCGATGCCAATCCGTATATTGCCGCCGATTCTGGCCAACCAGATTGCTGCCGGTGAGGTGGTGGAGCGGCCCTCCTCCGTGGTCAAGGAGCTGGTGGAAAACAGCCTGGATGCGGGGGCTGACCGGGTCGAGATCGACATCGACAAGGGAGGCGCCAAGCTTATCCGCATTCGTGACAACGGCTGCGGTGTCGCCAGGGATGAGCTGGTGCTGGCGCTGTCGCGCCACGCCACCTCCAAGGTGGCGACCCTGGACGATCTGGAAGGGATCAACAGCCTGGGCTTTCGCGGGGAGGCGCTCGCCTCCATCAGCTCCGTCTCCCGCCTCACCTTCACCTCCCGTACGGCAGAGCAGAGCGAGGCCTGGCAGGCCCAGGCGGAAGGGCGTGAGATGAGCGTCACCGTCAAGCCGGCGGCCCACCCGGTGGGCACCACGGTGGAGGTGGTGGATCTCTTCTTCAACACCCCGGCGCGGCGCAAGTTCATGCGCAGCGAAAAGACCGAATTTGCCCACATCGACGAACTGGTGCGCCGCATCGCGCTCTCCCGCTTCGACGCCACCCTGATCCTGCGTCACAACGGCAAAGTGGTGCGCCAGTACAAGGCGGCCAACACGGTGGCGGAGCAGGAGCGCCGCCTTGCCGCCGTCTGCGGCTCCCCCTTCATGCACCATGCCCTGGCGGTATCGAGCGAACACAGCGACGTGCGGTTGTGGGGCTGGCTGGCCACTCCGGCAGGGGCCAGGCCGCAGAACGACCTGCAATACACTTATGTCAATGGCCGCATGATGCGGGACAAGCTCATCAATCACGCCATCCGCCAGGCCTATGACGAGCTGCTGCCCGCCGATCGCTTCGCGGCCTATGTGCTTTATATCGAGCTGGATCCCCGCCAGGTGGACGTCAACGTCCATCCGGCCAAGCACGAAGTGCGTTTCCATCAGGCGCGTCTCATCCACGATTTTATCTTCCAGGCGCTGTTTACCGCCCTGCGCCAGGACGGAGCAGGGAGCGCCACCGATGAACCCCTGGCCGAGACCCAGGTCGAGCTGCCGGGCAGCCCGGAGATCACCTATCCGGGTCAGGCGCCGCGCACCGAGTGGTACGGTGCCGAACACGGCTATCGGGCTCCTGCCCCTGCACGAGATGGCGACGGCGTGCGGGAAGGCGGTGGTGGCAGGGGAGGACACTACCAGCCTCCCGAACCCCCGAGCCGGGCCGCGATGCGAGGCATGGGCGCCTTGCTCACCACCCTGCCCGAGGTGGCGACGCCGGCATCCCGGCCCGGAGCCGAGAGCGGTGCCGTCGAGACGCCAGCCCGAACGGGGGAGTGGCGCGCCCTGAGCCTGGTCGAGCAGGCCTATCTGCTGATGGAGCGTCAGGGGCAGCTGGCGCTGCTCTCCCTGGTGCGCGCCGAGCGTCTGTTGTTGCGCCACTGGCTGCTGGATGCCTGGGGCCAGGGGCTGGCGGCCCAGCCTCTATTGCTGCCGGTCTCCTTCAAGTTGCCGAAAAACCTGGTAGCCCTGGTGGAGGAGCGGGAACGCCTGCTCAAACGCATGGGGCTGGAGTTGAAAAGCGGGGGGCGCGACACCATGATCCTGACTCGGGTGCCCGCCCTGCTGCGCCAGACCGATCTGGCCCGCCTCTTACCCGAATTGTTGCAACTGGTCGAGAGCGGATCTGACAGTGATGCCGACGCGCAGGCTGGGGTACTATGCCAGTGGTTGGTGGAACAAGGCATAAGTGACGAAAAAATATACGATTTTGCCACTGCCACCCGGTTGTTGACGGAACTTGTTGCCGATTTCAGTGACCAACTGGCAGACGTTCGCATGGTGCGCCCGTTGTCGCTGGCGAACGTGCTGGCCGAGTTTGCCGATGGCAACTGACGGCGTCTCGTCGTCTGTTGCATCCATATGACCAGTTTTATGCCGGCTCGCCCGTGAAGGGGCGGCCGAAGGGAGTGTTTAACGTGGCTGACTTGCCGACTGCAATTTTTCTGATGGGGCCGACGGCCTCCGGCAAGACGGATCTCGCCATTGAACTGTGCCAGGCCCTGCCCTGCGACATCATCAGCGTGGACTCTGCGCTCATCTATCGCGGCATGGACATAGGCACCGCCAAGCCGACGCCAGCCGAGCTGGCGCAGGCCCCGCATCGGCTGATCGACATCCTGGATCCCGCCATGAGCTATTCGGCGGCGGATTTTTGCAAGGATGCCCTGCGGGAGATGAAAGAGATCGCCGACCGTGGCCGCATTCCGCTGCTGGTGGGCGGCACCATGCTCTATTTCAAGGCGCTGCTGGAGGGGCTTTCTCCGCTGCCTTCCGCCGATCCCACCATTCGGGCCGGCATCGAGGAAGATGCTGCCCGCCTCGGCTGGCAGGCGCTGCACGACGAACTGGTGCGCATCGACCCGGTGGCCGGTGCACGCATCCACCCCAACGATCCCCAGCGCCTGTGCCGGGCGCTCGAGGTTTACCGCATCAGCGGCAAGACCCTCACCGAGCTGACCCAGGTACAGGGAGAGGGGCTGCCCTACCGGGCGCTGCAGTTTGCCATCGCGCCGAGGGATCGGGCCGTGCTGCACCAGCGCATCGAACAGCGGTTTGACAAGATGCTGGGCAGCGGCTTCGAGCAGGAGGTCAGGGCGCTTTACGAGCGGGGGGATCTTACCCCGGATCTTCCCTCCATTCGCTGCGTGGGATACCGCCAAATGTGGGACTACCTGGCGGGGGAAGTCGAGTATGATGAGATGCGTTATCGCGGTATTGTTGCCACCCGCCAGTTGGCCAAGCGTCAGATGACCTGGTTGCGCGGTTGGCCTGATGTGACCTGGTTGGAATCTGGTGAGTCTGGCAATCTGGCCAGGGTCGTCGCCCAAGCTGGTCCGGCTTGACACTCCTGTATAATCAGGTTGTTATATTGAATATCCGGTGTTTAAAAACAACAAACTATAAGGAAAAGAAAGATGGCTAAGGGGCAATCTCTCCAAGACCCGTTTTTGAATGCGCTGCGCCGTGAGCGTATTCCTGTTTCTATCTATTTGGTGAACGGTATCAAACTGCAGGGTCAGATCGAATCGTTTGACCAGTTTGTCATTCTGCTGAAGAACACCGTGAGCCAGATGGTCTACAAGCACGCCATTTCCACCGTGGTGCCGGCCCGTGCCGTCAACCATCACCAGCACGCCCCGGGCGCCGCCGGTGAAGAGCAGGGTGAAGCCGAGGCGTGATATCCTGCGGCGAGTTCACTCGCCAACTCAGATCCATCATGATACCTGTCAAGGAGCAAGCGCTTGTTTGACCGTTACGAAGCTGGTGAACTGGCCGTTCTGGTACATGTCAACTTCAGCGATGAGGGCGAGCGGGAGGATCTGGACGAGCTCAAGATGCTGGTGAGCTCGGCCGGGGTCAATGCACTGGGGGTGATCACCACCAGTCGCAGCGCACCCAGCGCCAAATTTTTTGTCGGCAGCGGCAAGGCGGAAGAGATCGCGTCCCAGGTCCAGATGCTGGACGCCGACGTGGTCATCTTCAACCATGCCCTGACCCCCGCCCAGGAGCGCAACCTGGAGCGTCTGTTCCAGTGCCGGGTCGTGGACAGAACAGGCCTTATCCTCGATATCTTCGCCCAGCGCGCCCGCACTCACGAAGGCAAGTTGCAGGTCGAACTGGCCCAGTTGCGCCATCTTTCCACTCGTCTGGTGCGAGGCTGGACCCACCTTGAGCGACAAAAGGGGGGGATCGGTCTGCGCGGCCCGGGTGAAACCCAGCTTGAAACCGACCGACGCCTGCTGCGTGAGCGCATCAAGGCCATTTTGCGCCGCCTCGACAAGGTGGCCAAGCAGCGGGAGCAGGGGCGCCGTGCCCGCAACCGCAACGAAGTGCCGACCGTTTCTCTGGTGGGGTATACCAACGCCGGAAAATCCACTTTGTTCAACCAACTTACAGATGCCAGCGTGTATGCTGCCGACCAATTGTTCGCAACCCTGGACCCCACCCTGCGCAAATTGGTGATCCAGGATGTGGGTGATGTGATCCTGGCGGATACAGTTGGATTTATTCGGCACTTGCCCCATGATCTGGTCGCGGCCTTCAAGGCGACCCTGCAGGAGACTCGCGAAGCGGACCTGCTGCTGCACGTGGTGGACTGTGCCGATGAACAGATGCAGGAGAATATCGAGTCGGTCCAGCGTGTGCTGGCCGAGATCGAGGCGGATGACCGTCCCCAACTGATGATCTGCAACAAGATCGACAAGCTGGGGGATCGTCCGGCTGGTCTTGAACGGGATGAGGCTGGACGACCGGTGCGAGTCTGGTTGTCGGCCCAGACTGGCGAGGGCAGTGAATACCTGTTCCAGGCACTGACCGAACTGCTGGCCGGCTCCATGGTGCATCACACCCTGCAACTGCCCCCTTCCGCCGCCAGACTGCGCAGTGCGCTCTATCGGCTGAAAGGTATCGAGCAGGAAGGTTTCAGCGAGGAGGGGGACTTTGTGCTGGAAGTTCGCCTGCAACTGGCTGACTGGAACCGCCTCATGAAACAAGAAGGTGAGAGTTTACAACGCTTTATCAGGCATTGATGGGTCGATGAACATAACTGGTTTGCTGACTTCATCGCCCCTCTGTGGCCCGATAGAGATGATATCCATCCGCATGTATTAATGGAGACGCTGATGGCTTGGAATGAGCCTGGTAACAATGGCAAAGACCGTGACCCCTGGGGGAACAACGGCAAGAATCAGGGCCCCCCTGATCTGGACGAGATGCTTCGCAAGGTGAGCCGTCGTTTTGGCGGTCTGCTCGGTGGTGGCAAATCCGGTGGTGGTGACGTCGGCAAGTTCGGCCTCTCCATCGCCTTGGTGGTGGCCGTGGTGGTGTGGGTCGTCAGCGGCTTCTACACCATTCGCGAAGCCGAGCGAGGCGTGGTGCTGCGCTTTGGCGAATACTCCCACAACGTGGATCCCGGCCTGCGCTGGAAACCGACCTTCATCGACCGGGTGATCCCGGTGGACGTGGAGTCTGTCCGTTCCCTGCCGGCGTCCGGTTTCATGCTGACCCAGGATGAGAACGTGGTACGGGTCGAGATGGACGTGCAGTATCGCGTGGTCGATCCCGAGCAGTACCTGTTCAGCGTGACCAACGCCGACGAGAGCCTGAGCCAGGCCACCGACAGCGCCCTGCGCTACGTGGTGGGTCACACCCGGATGGACGATGTGCTGACCACGGGTCGTGAGAAGGTGCGTCAGGAAACCTGGCAGGTGATCGACAGCATCATCGAGCCCTATCAGATGGGTCTGCAGATCGTGGACGTCAACTTCCTGCCGGCGCGTCCGCCGGAAGAGGTGAAGGATGCGTTTGATGACGCCATCTCCGCCCAGGAAGATGAGCAGCGTTTTATCCGTGAAGCGGAAGCCTATGCCCGTGAAGTGGAGCCCAAGGCTCGTGGCCAGGTCAAACGTCTGGAGCAGGAGGCCGAAGCCTACAAGTCCCAGATCGTGTTGAAGGCCAAGGGTGAAGTCGCTCGCTTCAACGAGCTACTGCCCCAGTATCAGGCCGCGCCCGAGCTGACCCGTGATCGTATCTACCTGGAAACCATGGAAGAGCTCTATCAGCAGGCCAACAAGGTGGTGGTCGACATGCCGGCTGGCAACAACAGCATGATCTATCTGCCGCTCGACAAGCTCTCTGGCAAGGCGAATGCCGTGCAACCGGCACGTCCTGCGGGCACCCCGGCAGTCGAGGCGGCCCAGCCGTCCAACGAAGGGGCCAACTCCACTCCGACCCCGCTGCGTGGCGGTGATCGTTTCAGCACAGGGAGAAACTGATAGATGAAAAAGCTAGCTATTGGTGTCATCGCTGTGGCCGCCATGGTCTGCTTCTCTTCCATCTTCATCGTCGATGAAGGACAGAAGGGGATCGTGGTGCAGTTTGGCAAGGTGAAACGGGTCGACTCCGGTGAACCGCGCCTGTACGAGCCGGGTCTGCACTTCAAGGTGCCGCTCATCGACCAGGTACGCAAGATGGATGCCCGCATCCAGACTCTGGAAGGCCAGGCGGATCGCTTCGTTACGTCCGAGAAGAAGGACCTCATCATCGACTCCTACGTGAAGTGGAAGATCGAGGACTTCTCCAAGTACTACCTGGCGACCGGTGGTGGCAACAAGATCCAGGCTGAAGACCTGCTCAAGCGCAAGATCAACAACGGCCTGCGTTCCGAGATCGGTAACCGCACCATCAAGGACATCGTCTCCGGCGAGCGCAGTACCGTGATGGAAGATGCCCTGATGAAGATGGCGCGCTCCTCCGAGCTCGGCATCAAGGTGGTGGATGTGCGCATCAAGCAGATCAACCTGCCGGTGGAAGTTTCCAGCTCCATCTATCAGCGGATGCGTGCCGAGCGGACCGCGGTTGCCCGTGAACACCGTTCACAGGGCCGCGAGCAGGCCGAGATCCTGCGTGCCGACATCGACCGCAAGGTGACCGTGATGATCGCCGACGCCGAGAGTAATGCCCGTCAACTGCGTGGTGAAGGGGATGCCGAAGCCGCCAGGATCTATGCCGACAGCTACAAGAAGGACCCGGAGTTCTTCAGTTTCGTGCGCAGCATGGAGGCCTATCGCAAGAGCTTCGCCGGTGGCAACGACCTCATGGTCCTGAAACCGGACAGCGAGTTCTTCCGCTACCTCAAGTCGCCGCACGGCAACAAGCAGTAAACATGTGTTGATATGACCCAAGGGCCTGATGATTCAGGCCCTTTTGTTTGCCGGCCACAGACCGGCAGGGGAACAGGGATAGGGAGAGGTGATGCTGACATCCATGTTGATGGGGCTGGGGTTGCTGCTGCTCTTCGAAGGATTGGGGCCCTTGCTCGCTCCCAGGGCATGGCAGCAGATGCTGCGCCTGCTCGGGGAGTTGCCGCCGGAACAGCTGCGCCGCATCGGCGGCTGTCTGGTGGTGGCAGGTGGCGTCATCTTGTGGGCGTTGGCCTGTTAGAACCTGTGTTGATACGACAGTGGCACGGCGAATTCAGACAATAAAAAAGAGGCCAGAGGGCCTCTTTTTTATTGTCCGCCGGCTGGCATCAGGCGCTGCGCTGCACCGCCATGTGGGCCAGGGTCTCCAGCGCTTGCTTGTGCCGGGAGTCAGGCAGGATGGCGAGGGCGGCGATGGCCTTGTCAGCCTCTTCCCGAGCTCGCTGGCGGGAGTATTCGAGAGCTCCGGTGCGATCCAGGATGCCCAGAATACGCTCCAGATGATCCATACCGTTGCGGTGCTCGATGGCATCGCGCACCAGTTGACGCTCTTCCGGGGTACCCACTTCCATGGCGCGCAACAGCGGCAGGGTCGGCTTGCCTTCGGCCAGATCGTCACCCACGTTCTTGCCCATCTCCTCGCTCTGGGAGCAGTAGTCCATCACGTCGTCGATGATCTGGAACGCGGTACCCAGGTACTTGCCGTAGTCGGTCATGGCCTGCTCGACGGGCTCGGGCTGATGGGTCAGCACGGCGGCGAGTCGGGTCGCGGCTTCAAACAGCTTGGCGGTCTTGCAGTAGATGACCGTCATGTAGCTCTCTTCCGTGGTATCCGGATCGTTGCAGTTCATCAGCTGCAGCACTTCGCCTTCGGCGATGGTGTTGGTGGCATCGGAGAGGATCTCCATCACCTTCAGGTTGGAGAGTTCGCTCATCATCTGGAAGGAGCGGCTATAGAGGTAATCACCCACCAGAACGCTGGCGGCGTTGCCAAACAGGGCGTTGGCGGTTTCCCGGCCGCGGCGCAGGTCGGATTCGTCGACCACGTCGTCGTGCAGCAGGGTGGAGGTGTGAATGAACTCGATGATGGCGGCCAGTTTCAGGTGATCTTCACCCTCATAGCCCAGTGCGCGTGCGGCCATCACGGTCAGCATGGGGCGCATCCGTTTTCCGCCTGCACTGACAATATAGAAACCCAGCTTGTTGATCAGGCTGACATCGGACTGGAGTCTCGTCAGGATCAGTTCATTGACCGCCGTCATGTCGGCGGCACAGAGCGCACGGATAGTCTGTTGGTCCATAAGTCTCGTAACGTGACGGCAGCATTTACTGCGTTTTTAGCAATGGCGGGGATTCTACACGATTTCACAATGGGTTACAGTTAGGCGTTTATTCACGGGGGCAGATATGCGCACAAAATAAACTTTTTGCTAAATTGGCCTTGCCTCGGCAAATCGTTCTGCGTAGAATGCCCGCCCATTGTTATAGGTTTTTGTGCGTGTCTGGCCTTGAGCAAAAGACACGCCTTTACGGAGTTAATCAAATGTACGCGGTATTCCAAAGCGGCGGAAAACAACACCGTGTGGCCGAAGGTCAAATCGTTCGTCTGGAAAAGCTGAACGTTGAGACTGGCGCTACCATCGACTTCAACGAAGTGCTGATGGTTGCTGCAGGCGACACTTTCAAAGTAGGTGCTCCTTTCGTTGAAGGTGGCAAGGTTGTGGCTGAAGTTGTGGCTCACGGCCGTGGCGAGAAAGTGACTATCGTCAAGTTCCGTCGTCGTAAGCACCACCGTAAGCAAGCGGGCCACCGTCAGTGGTTCACTGAAGTCAAAATCACTGGCATCAGCGCTTAATTAGAGGAGTACGATAGATGGCACACAAAAAAGCTGGCGGTTCATCTCGCAACGGTCGCGATTCTGAAGCTAAACGCCTGGGCGTGAAGCGTTTCGGCGGCGAAACAGTTCTGGCTGGCAGCATCATCGTTCGTCAGCGCGGCACCAAGTTCCACGCTGGTGAGAACGTTGGTCTGGGCAAGGACCACACTCTGTTCGCTACCGCGAACGGTAAAGTGCAGTTCGAAGTTAAAGGTCCGCAGAATCGTAAGTACGTCAGCATCGTTGCTGAGTAATTACGGACCGCAAGGATCCGAAGCCCCGCCAACCTGGCGGGGCTTTTGTTTTTCTGATGAGTTTGACGAAAAAACGGCACGCGGATGAGCCGGCGCTGACAGCCCTCATCGGCCAGATGCGCCTCGCCCGAAGGGGCCCGTATCACTGTAATTGCGTATCGGTTTTTCGAATTAAGGTGACGGTTACCTATGAAGTTTGTTGATGAAGTCCAGATTCGAGTCGATGCCGGTGACGGTGGTAACGGTTGTGTGAGCTTCCGCCGCGAGAAGTACATCCCGAACGGCGGCCCGGACGGCGGTGACGGCGGTGATGGTGGCGACGTGTATCTGGTGGCCGATGAAAACCTGAACACCCTGATCGACTACCGTTTCGAGCGCTTCCACGCCGCCGAGCGTGGCGAGAACGGTCAGAGTGCCAACTGTACCGGTCGTCGCGGCAAGGACAAGATCCTGCGCGTGCCGGTGGGAACCCGTGCCACCGATGAAGACACCGGCGAATTGCTGGGGGATTTGACCAGTCACGATCAGAAGCTGCTGGTTGCCAAGGGCGGCTTCCACGGCCTTGGCAACACCCGCTTCAAGAGCTCGGTCAACCGGGCGCCGCGCCAGAAGAGCAACGGCACCCCGGGTGAAGTGCGTACCCTGAGGCTGGAGCTGCTGCTGCTGGCGGATGTCGGCATGCTGGGTCTGCCCAACGCAGGCAAGTCCACCTTCATTCGCGCCGTTTCTGCGGCCCGTCCGAAAGTGGCAGACTACCCCTTCACCACCCTGGTACCGAATCTGGGTGTGGTACGCGGTGAAAACTCCCGCTCCTTCGTCATTGCCGACATTCCTGGCCTCATTGAAGGGGCTGCCGAGGGGGCAGGCCTGGGGATCCGCTTCCTCAAGCACCTGGAGCGTTGCCGCGTCCTGATCCATCTGGTGGATATCTGCCCGGTGGATGGTTCAGATCCTGCCGAGAACGCCGTGACCATCGTCCGGGAGCTGGAAAAATACAGCCCCGAGCTGGCGGGCAAGCCGCGCTGGCTGGTGTTCAACAAGATGGACCTGATCCTGGAAGAAGAGGCTCAGGAAGTGATGGACAGAGTCAAGGCAGCCCTCAACCACGAAGGTCCGGTCTACGCCATCACCGCCATCAGCAAGGAAGGTACCAAGAAGGTGTGCTACGACATCCTGGATCTGCTGGACACCATGCCCCGTCAGCTGGCGGAAGATGCCAGAGACGCCATCGAGAAGGTGGAGTTCAAGTGGGACGACTATCACAAGAACCAGCTTGCCAAGGCGGAAGCCGATGCCCTGGCGGCGTCCAAGGCCTTCGATGATGGTCTGGACGATGACGACTGGGACGATGAGGACGACGACGGCGTCGAAGTCATTTACGTTCGCGATTGAGCATCATGTTCGTGACAAGACCGGAGCCAGACAGGCTCCGGTTTTTTTTATGGGAGGATCGACGGGATCACCCTATAGATATATTTTTCATGTCTCTTATTGCCTGACAGTGGCTGCGGATTATACTGCGCACCTGAATGTAACCTGTATGAAACATTATGCTAACCATTCAAATTGAATCGATATGCATGACTGTTTTGGTTTGTTCTTATGGATGGTTCGCCTGATAAAATATTTATGCTTGAAATGATCAATTAACGGCTTGTTTGTGCAGTTTTTTGGGTTATTCTTGCGCCCGTTTTCCGGGCGAGGGCATGAGTATGCAGGCGGCCCGGCTGAAGGAAAAGTCACATTTAAGGCTGTTTATATGTTGGAAAAGACCCTGGAAGCACCGGCAATCCGTACTCGCCGCAACGTGCTGATGTTTTTGATCCCGTCACTGATCGGGATCCTGCTGTTCATGACCCCGGTCATCTATGACGGCAATGTCACCATTCCCGTCGCCGTGCTGGCGAAGCTGGTTCAAACGGTGTTTGCCGATCATCTGGTGGCCATGGTCAGCGCCATCATCACCACCACCATGCTGATGACCCTGATCGCCTGGCTGTTCAAACCGGCGATCCTAGTAAAACGCCCCTTCCTCAACAGCCTGTTCAACGTCTCCCCCTTCTGGGCGTGCGTGCGGGTGCTGGGCGGGGTCTTCGTGCTGTTGACCTTCTTTGAAGCCGGTCCCGAGGTGCTGCGCTCAGGGTCGACCGGCGGCCTGGTGCTGCATGATCTGTTGCCGGTACTGTTCTCCGTCTTCATCTTTGCGGGCCTGCTGCTGCCCTTGCTGCTGGATTTTGGTCTGCTGGAGTTTGTCGGTACCATGATGACCCGCATCATGCGTCCGGTGTTCCGTCTGCCGGGTCGTTCTGCGGTGGACTGCTTCGCCTCCTGGCTCGGTGATGGCAGCGTCGGGATCCTGCTGACCAGCAAGCAGTATGAGGGCAAGTTCTATACCCAGCGGGAAGCGGCCGTCATCGGTACCACCTTCTCCGCCGTCTCCATCACCTTCTGTCTGGTGGTGATCTCCCAGGTGAAGCTGGAGCACATGTTCGTCCCCTTCTACCTGACCGTCTGCCTGGCCGGTGTGGTGGCCGCCATCGTGGTACCGCGCCTGCCGCCGCTCTCCTGGAAGAAGGATGTCTACAGCGACGGTACTCCCCTGTGCCGCAAGCAGGAGGCCATCCCCCATCAGCACAGCGTGCTGAGCTACGGCTACCATCGTGCCCTGACCAAGGCCGACGGCATGACGGATCTCGGCGCCGTGGCGCGTGAAGGGGTGAAAAACGCCCTGAACATGGTGTTTGGCGTGCTGCCGGTGGTGATGGCCGTCGGGACCTGTGCCCTGATGCTGGCGGAGCACACCCCGGTGTTCAACTGGCTGGGAGCGCCCTTCGTGCCTTTGCTCGAGCTGCTGCAATTGCCGGAGGCGGAAGCCGCTTCCAAGACCATCATGGTGGGCTTCGCCGACATGTTCATCCCGGCGGTGCTGGCCTCCACTATCGAGAGCGACATCACCCGCTTCGTGATCGCCGCCATGTCGGTCACCCAGCTCATCTACATGTCGGAAGTGGGCGCTCTGTTGCTGGGCAGCAAGATCCCGGTCAAGTTGTGGGAGCTGTTCGTCATCTTCCTGCTGCGCACCCTGGTCACCCTGCCGGTGATTGCCGGTGTGGCGCACCTGCTGTTCTAAGGGGCGAAGTGGAACGAAAAACGGTCAACCCGGGTTGACCGTTTTTTTATGGGCGAGTGTCAGCGGAAGGTCAGTGTGATCCTGCCAGCAGGGCCTGGCATTCGACCTCGTCCAGCTGCTCGGGGGCGAGGAAGCGTCTGGCGTAGTCCCGCCAGATGCCGCTCTCGATGAAGAGGGCAAACAGGGCCGGGTCTATGTGCTGTTCCTGCACCATCTTCACCATGATGGCCAGGGACTGGGAGACCGTTTTGCCAGACTTGTAGGGGCGATCGCTCGCCGTCAGCGCCTCGAAGATGTCTGCAATGGCCATGATGCGGGCTGGAATGCTCATCTGCCCCCCTTGCAACTGGCGCGGATAGCCCGTGCCGTCCATCCGCTCGTGATGGCCCCCCGCAATCTCCGGCACCTTGCGCAAATGGCGGGGGAAGGGGAGCTTCTCCAGCATGCGTATGGTCTGGATGATGTGATCGTTGATCTTGTAGCGCTCCTCTTCGGTAAGGGTGCCACGGCCGATGGCGAGGTTGTAGCGTTCCCCCCGGTTGTAGAGGTGGGTGGGCACCCGCACCTTGAAGCCCCATGGGTTGTGTCGGGCGAGATTGTCGTGCTCGGGGCGAGGGACGAGATGCACCGCCTTGTCGGTGAGCAGCGACTCTCGGCAGGGGAGGGGAGAGGGGGCCTCCTGGTGGCGCTTGCGTTCCTCCTGACTGATGCCGAGCCGATCGTCCAGAGTGCGCAACCAGGTGCGGCTGACAATGGCATCCAGCCTGGCGAGCTTCTCCGGCGCCATCCACTCGCCCCCCAGATTGCACTCGGCCACGAAGGCAAACTCCTGATCCAGGGTGTGCCAGAGGGGGATCACGGCCTCGAGGGCGGCCTGCTGCCTGGATGGGGGCAGCAGGGCGCAGAGTGCCTCGATGTGGGCATCCCGCTTGAGCACCTCGAAGCGAGTGCGGATCTCGTGGATCCTGTCGTAAATGGTCTCGAGTTTGGTCGCCTTGTCCACCACGAACTCCGGGGTGGTGACCTTGCCGCAGTCGTGCAGCCAGCTCGCGATATGGATGGCCTCCCACTCCTCTTCGTTGAGCCGGAAATCGGCAAAGGGCCCCGTCTGCTGTGCGCAGGCAGCCTGGGTCAGCATCCTGGCCAGTTCCGGCACCCGCTGGCAGTGGCCGCCGGTGTAGGGGCTCTTGGCATCGATGGCACCGGCGATGAGCTCGATGAAGGCTTCCAGCAGTTGCTTCTGCTCCTCCAGCAGGCGCTGGTTTTCGATGGCGGAGGAGGAGGTGCCCGCCAGTGCCTCGATGAGGCTGATGCGCGAGGCCAGTTCGCGGGCCGAGCAGTCTGGCAGGATCAGCAGCAGGCAGCCGATCAGCTCCTGACGGTGGTTGTGAAGGGGCTCGACCAGCAGTTGGCAGGCACCGGGGAAAGGGCCCCAGTCGGTGAGGAAGCGGGCCCACTGTGCCTCGTCGAGGGGCAGGCAGAGGCGCTCCGTGTGGTAGAGACCGCCGAGCAGCGCCGCCTGCCACTGTACCTGTTCGCACGCCAGCGGCTGCCCCTGCCAGATGGCGTGAACGGCCTGCATCTCGCTCTCCTGGGCCAGGAATAGGCAGCCGCCCTCGGCCTGGGCTGCCGCCACCGTCTCGTGCAGGATGCGGCTGAGCAACGAATCGAAGCGATGCTCTGCCGCCAGCGCCCGGCCCATGTTCATGAAATTGCCGAGGGTCAGGCGCATGCTGGACATGGCGCGGGCGAGGTCGTCAATTTCGCGGATCGCCGAATCCGGCCCCGGGCTTTCGCCAAAGTCGAAGTGCTGGATCCGCTCAGCCTCCCCGGTCAATACCAGCAAGGGGGCGGCAGTGCGCCGGGCGGCCAGCCAGATGACGGGCAGCAGGAGCAGCAGACCGGCAAGGGCCCAGGCGAGATTGTGCAGCGCATCCTGGCGCGCCGGGGCGGTGAGCACCTCGGTGGGCACCAGGAGGGCGAGATAAAACGGAGACTCTTCCCCGAGGGAGGAGAGGTTGACCAGCCACTCCTGACCCTGAACCGTTGCCAGGGTCAGCTCGGCGGGGTGATGCAGCAGGGCAGGCCGCGCAGCCATCTCCTGTTGCAGCCTGGTGAGAATGGGGTGATTGAGGGCCGACAGCATGGGCAGGCGGCTCAGTTGCTCGAAGCTTGGAAGGCGCTCGGGATCCGTGGCCAGCAGGGTCCCGACCTCGTCAAACAGCACCAGCTGGCTGTGACCGGGCAGGGGCAACTCGCCGATGAGGGAAGAGAGTCCCTCCACGCCCGCATCGAGCCCGATCACCGCCCGGCGATCGTCGCTCTCCACCGCCAGTGTCATGCCTGGCTCCCGGGTAGTGAAGAAGAGGTAGGGGTGGGTCACTATGATGCCCGTGCTCCAGCGCGCCTCCTTGTACCAGCCCCGATCTCGCGGATCGAAACGGTAGTCCGGCATGGGGCGCCGCTCCAGCAGCCGCAGCCGCTGGTCGAAATAGAGGAACTCTTCCTGTCCCTGATGCAGGCTCTGGACCAGCAGGCGGCTCTCGGGCGGAGGCGCCTCCAGCGCCCCTCTCGCCCGTTCGGTCAGCTTGCGAACCAGAAAGAAATCGCCGTCCTCGTAACCGGCATAGATGGCGCCGTAACTGGTGCTGTTGGCCAGTACTTCCGCCAGCTGGGGCAGGAAGGCGAGCCGCGTCTCGAGGTCTGTCATGGCAGACAGCTGGCCGCTGCGCAGCAGATTCAGGGACATGCGGGCTGGTCGCTGGTTCAGCTTGATGGCGAGGGCAAGCTGCTCCCGGTATTGCTGGAAGCTCTGACGTTCGTGCTCCAGCCCCTGCTGCATGCCCTGCTGGAACTGCAGCACGATGAGGGCGCCCCCCAGCAAGGAGAAGAGCAGGATGAAAAGGGTGGCAATGTGTACGTAAAAGGGTCTGCGACTGAGACTTGCGTTTGTCATGGACGGATCCTTGTCCCCTGGCGATCGCCGTATTGGTCACCTAACAGTGTGCTTGCTGGATGACAAAAAGCCTAGGACTCGATCTTGCGCTCTTCGGCCCGAAATCAACAGTCGGCCTCCGGGCTGCCCCCTTGCTCTGTGGTGAGATGATTCGTTCAGATATCTCGTGCTACATTGCTCCCCTGATAAACGCCCTGTGAACCAATGGAGTGTCCCATGTCTGTCGTCCCCTATTCCGTGCTGGATCTGGTGCCCGTTCCCGAAGGTGGTCTACCGGCCGAGTCGTTTCGCCACTCGCTGGATCTGGCTCGCCATGCGGAGCGCTGGGGTTACCACCGCTACTGGCTGGCGGAGCACCACAACATGCCGGGCATTGCCAGCGCCGCCACAGCGGTGCTGATTGGCCACCTGGCAGGGGGCACCACGACGTTGCGGCTCGGGGCTGGCGGCATCATGTTGCCGAACCACTCCCCCCTGGTCATTGCGGAGCAGTTCGGCACGCTGAGCTCCCTCTATCCGGATCGCATCGATCTCGGCCTGGGCCGCGCCCCTGGCAGCGATCAGCGCACCATGCAGGCGCTTCGCCGCCAGCGCAGCGGCGAGGTGGATGACTTCCCGGCGGATGTGCGCGAACTGATGAGTTATTTCGGCGACGAGGTCGGTGCCGTGCAGGCGGTGCCGGGTCAGGGACTCCATGTGCCCATCTGGCTGCTGGGATCCAGCCTCTACAGTGCCCAACTGGCAGCGGCCATGGGGTTGCCGTTCGGCTTTGCTTCCCACTTCGCTCCCGCCATGTTGCTGCAGGCGCTGGAGATCTACCGTACCCAATACCGTCCCTCTGCCCGCTGGCCCAAACCCCATGCGGTGGTGTGCGTCAATCTGATCGCCGCCGACACCGATCGTGAGGCCCGCTTCCTGTTCACCACCCTGCAGCAGCAGTTCCTGCGTCTCTACCGGGGGGATGCCGGCAAGCTGCCACTGCCGGTGCAGACGCTGGGGGATGAGTGGTCTCCCCGCGAATTGATGGCGATGGAGCAGACTCTGGCTCGCTCCCTGGTAGGGGAGCCGGATCGGGTACGCCACGGCCTCAAGGCTCTGCTGGCAGAGACCGGAGCGGACGAGCTGATGTTCAACGGCCCCATCGTCGATCATCAGGCGCGCCTGCGCTCCTTCGAGATTGGTGCCGAGCTGATGCAGGGGTTGTAACCCCCCGTGACGTCTGGCCGCCAGCGGCACGCCAAGCCTGGCTGCTCGGGGCGCAAAAGCCACGATTGCGTGGTAGTAAGATTTTGATTTTTAAAGGAAGTCAGGTGAGTGTCGGCCATCTGTCGTGTCGCCTCTCATCCCCTTTCCCTATGCTGGCCCTGTCAATCACCACAAGGAGCGTAAGATGATCGTCAGGAAGTTGAGATTGCAACGGGGATGGTCCCAGGAACAGCTGGCGACCCTCACTGGCCTGAGCGTTCGCACCATTCAGCGAATAGAGCAGGGACAACAACCCGGACTGGAATCCCTCAAGGCCCTGGCCGCCGTCTTCGAGCTCGATGTGACCCAACTGCAGGAGAGCGAGATGAAAGGGAATGAGGGCGAAGATCGGGGACGCGTGCAGGTGGCGCGGGATGAGCGGGAGGCGATGAAGTTCGTGGAGGGGCTCAGGGGCTTCTACGGCCACCTCATGAGCTATGTGCTGGTGATAGGGGGGCTGTTTGTCATCAACTACCTGAGCAACCCGGACTATATCTGGGCCTGGTGGCCCATGCTGGGATGGGGGTTGGGGCTGGCTTCTCACGCCATCAACCTGTTCCAGCCCTTCAAGCTGTTTGGCCCGGAATGGGAGCGGCGCCAGGTCGAGAAACGGCTGGGGCGCAGGCTCTGATCCGCTCATCATGAAAAAACGGGCCCGGCATTGCCGGGTCCGTTCTGTTTTCAGCTCCATTTCGCAGGAGAGGGCATTGCTCTCCTCTCAACGGCGGATCATTCCCTTGTTCCGCAGAGAGCCGATCTACTTGGCATAGGCCGGGCAGGGGGTGGCGATCAGGGCGTCGTCCTCGTAGCGCCACAGGGTGAGGCTGTTGCCCCAGACGCACCCGGTGTCGAGTCCCTTGATATCGGATTTGCCGGTGTCGCCCATCAGGGCCGCCCAGTGGCCGAAGACCAGGATGGGGTCATCTATATGGTGCTCGCGCTGCTCGAACCAGGGGCGCAGGCCCGGGGTCGATTCGGTGGGGCCCTTCTTGCATTTGAAGTCGAGGCGCCCGTCGAAGTAGCAAAAGCGCATCCGGGTGAAGCTGTTGATGATGTAGCGGTAACGCTCTATGCCCAGCAGGTTGTCGTTCCAGCTGTCGGGCTGATCGCCATACATGTTGTGCAGCAGCCAGCTGTACTGATCCCCGCGCAGCAGGCTCTCCACCTCCCGGGCACAACTGCGGGCGGTGTGGGCGTCCCAGGCGGGGGAGAGGCCCGCATGCACCATCATGATGGGCAGGTCGGGGTGTTCTGCCAGCAGGGGACGGTGACGCAGCCACTCCAGCAGCTCGTCCCGATCCGGCGCCTCCATCAGCGCCTGCAGCTTGTCTTTCTTCTTGAGCGGGGCGACTCCGTGGGCCACCGCCAGCAGGTGCAGGTCGTGGTTGCCGAGCACGGTGACGGCCTGCTGCCCCAGTGATTTGACGAAACGTAGGGTGTTGAGGGAGTCCGGCCCCCGGGCGACGAGATCGCCGCACAGCCAGAGCGTGTCGTTATCGAAGTCGAACTCGGCAAGATCCAGCAGACGGCGCAAGTCGTCGTAGCAGCCCTGGATATCGCCGACGAAACAGTTCGCCATGAAACCTCAGTTGATAATGTTTGGAATGGCCAGTGTGAAGGGGGCGATGGGCGCCTCGAATTGCTGGCCAGATTCATCTTGCAGGATGTAACTGCCTTCCATCACGCCGAGCGGCGTGGCGAGCGGCACGCCGCTCTGGTAGGTAAAGGTCTCGCCTGGGGCGATCAGGGGTTGTTCACCGACGACCCCGGGCCCTTCCACTTCCTGCATCTTGCCATTGGCGTCCGTGATGAGCCAGCGTCGATGCAGCAGCTGCACCGTGCCCGGACCCAGGTTCTCTATCTCGATGCGATAGAGAAAATGGTAAGGGTCTGCCGTCCCTGACACATAGCTGGGGTGGGGGCGGACCAGGATCCGGGCTTTCGTCATGGGATCAGGCCTGCTGCTGATCGGCCAGCCAGTTGGCGATCGTGACGAACTGCTCGAGGGAGAGGTTCTCCGGGCGCAGGTTGCCATCGATGCCAAGCTCGGTCAGCTGGGCGTCTGTGATGAAGTTGGCGAAGCTGTTGCGGATGGTCTTGCGACGCTGGCCGAAGCCCTCGGTGCAGACCCGGTTCAGGCAGCGGATATCCTTCGCGACTATGGTCGGGTTCTTGTGCGGCACTAGGCGTACCACGGCGGAGTCCACCTTGGGTGCCGGCTTGAAGGCGCCAGGGCCCACTTCCAGCACCGGGATCACCTGGCAGTAGTACTGGGTCATCACGCTCAGGCGGCCATAGGCCTTGCTGCCCGGACCGGCGGCCAGACGCAGTACCACCTCTTTTTGCAGCATGAAGTGCATGTCTTCGACCCGATCGGCGAACTCGCACAGGTGGAAGATGAGCGGGGTGGAGATGTTGTAGGGCAGGTTGCCGAAGATACGAAGCGGCCCCTTGCCTTCCCCCATCAGGGTGCTGAAGTCGAAGCGCATGGCATCGGCCTCGATGACGGTCAGCTTGTCTTTAAGAGTGGGGTGCTCGCGCAGGCGTGCGGCGAGATCCCGGTCCAGCTCGACCACGGTCATCTTGTCCATCTGGGCGGCGACCGGTTCGGTCAGCGCCGCCAGACCCGGCCCGATCTCCACCAGGTTCTGACCTGGCTGGGGGTTGATGGCGGCCACTATCTGGTCGATCACATAACGGTCGTGCAAGAAGTTCTGACCGAAACGCTTACGGGCCGTGTGGCCCATGTGCACCTTACTGCTCATATCTTTTTTTCTCTACCATCTGGATGGCGTGGTTGATCGCGGTGATCAGGCTGCCGGGATCGGCCAGGCCCTTGCCTGCCAGATCCAGCGCAGTGCCGTGATCCACCGAAGTACGGATGAATGGAAGTCCGAGGGTGATGTTGACCGAGTTGCCAAAGCCCTTGTACTTGAGCACGGGCAGCCCCTGGTCGTGGTACATGGCGAGTACCGCATCCGCATCCTTGAGGTATTTGTCCTGGAACAGGGTATCGGCCGGCAGGGGGCCGACGAGATCGATCCCCTCCTGGCGCAGAGCGGCCAGAGCGGGTTCGATCACCTCGATCTCTTCACGACCGAGGTGGCCCCCTTCCCCGGCGTGGGGGTTGAGGCCGCAGACGTAAATCCGGGGCTGTTCGATGCCGAACTTGCGCTTGAGATCCGCATCCAGGATGCGGATCACCTTGCCAAGGCGCTCCTCTGTGATGGCCTTGGCCACATAGGCCAGCGGGATGTGGGTGGTTGCAAGCGCCACCCGCAGCCCTTCGGTGGCCAGCAGCATCACCACGTCGGCGGTGTCGGACTGCTGGGCGAAGAACTCGGTGTGGCCGCTGAACGACACGCCCGCCTGGTTGATGATCCCCTTGTGCACCGGTCCGGTCACCACGGCGGCAAACTCGCCGCTCAGGTTGCCGTCGCAGGCGCGCTGCAGGGTGGCCAGCACATAGGCGCCGTTGCCTTCGTCGAGCATGCCCGGCACAGCAGGGGCGCCAAGGGGCACGGCGCAGATGCTCAGGGTACCCGCCCGCTGGGGACGGGCAGGGGCCGTGGCGTCGTAGGGTTCCAGCTCGACAGACAGCCCCAGCAGGGCTGCCCGCTCTTGCAACAGAGCGGGATCGGCGATCACCACCAGTTGATGGGGCCAGTCCCGCTGGGCGATGTGCAGCACCAGATCCGGGCCTATGCCCGCCGGCTCACCCGGGGTGATGGCAAGACGATGACAGCTCATCAGTTCGGTTCGATCTGGATGTAGGCTTCGTCGCGCAGCTCATCCAGCCAGGACTGGGACTCTTCGGCGAAGCGGCGGTTGAAGATGAGCTGGTAGGCTCGCTGCTCCTGGGCCTTGCCGGTGGCGTCCTGGCTGCGGCGATCCTCCAGCTGGACGATGTGCCAGCCGTGGGTGGTGCGGAAGGGTTCGCTGATCTGGCCAGGTTGCAGGCGGCCCACCATGTCGCGGAACTCCGGCACGTAGACATTGGGATCAGACCAGCCCAGCTCGCCGCCCTGTACCGCAGAACCCGGATCCTCGGAGTACTTCTCCGCCATGCTGGCGAAGCTCGCCTTGCCGCTCTTGATGTCGTGCAGGATGCCGTCCAGGGTGCTCTTGGCCTTCTCCTCGCTCAGGATGATGGAGGGCTTGATCAGGATGTGACGGGCCTTCACCTCGGTCTGCATCACCTGCTGCTGACCCTTGGTGTCGAAGATCTTGACGATGTGCAGACCGGCACCGGAGCGCAGCGGGCCGACGATGTCGCCTTTCTTGGCGCCCTGTACCGCTTCGGCCATCAGGGTGGGCATCTCCTGCGGGCTCATCCAGCCCCAGTCACCCCCTTCCAGGGCCTTGGGACCGTTACTCTCGGCGATGGCCAGCTTGCGGAAATCCGCCCCCTCTTTCAGGGCGGCGAGGATGCGTTCGATCTTGGCCTTGGCGGCGTTGAGCTGTTCGGCATTCGGGTTATCCGGCAGGGCAACCTGGATGTGGCCGATATGGAACTCGGTCTGCTGCTGGCCCTGCTTGCTCAGCGCCTCGACCACCTGCTTGACCTCCTGATCGGAGATGTTGATGCGGCGACGCACCTGGCTGCGGCGGACTTCGTTCATCAGGATCTCGCGACGCACCTCTTCCCGGTACTGGGCATAGGTCAGCCCTTCCCGATCCAGCTGGGCACGCAGCTGCTCCAGGGTCATCTTGTTGTCGGCGGCGATGCTCTGGATGGCCTGCTCCAGCTGGGTGTCACTGATCTTGAGCCCCTGGCGCTCCGCCAGTTGCAGCTGCAGGCTCTCCTGGATCAGGCGGTCCAGCGCCTGCTTGCGCAGGGTGACGTCATCGGGCAGGGACTGGCCACTCTCCTGGGCGGATGTCTTCACCTTCTGTACCAGGGCTTCCTGCTGACTGGCCAGCACCACGTCCTTGTTGACCACGGCCAGCACCTTGTCCATCAGCTCGGGGGCGGCGAAGGCGCCCTGGCTCATGACACCGAACAGGCCTGCGGTCAGCAGGGAAATCAACGTCTTCTTCATATCCATCTCTCAAGGCGTTTGCCAGACCGGTTATTGGTCTCGCAGGTTAAACGGACGAATGTAAGGCAGTGCTTCGGTGTCCAGGGAGGTGCCCTTGGCGCCGGTACCCACGCTACCCAATCCTTTCATTTCAAATTGAATGCCGAAACTGCGCTCCGAAGTCGGTTCCAGATTCACGTTATCCGGTGTGTTGACCCACTCCAGGTTGAAGTTGATGCTCCAGCAGCAGGAGTCGTACTTCAGGCCCACCTTGCGGTCCACTTTGACGTTCTGGTTGAGCTCCTGATAGTAACCCCCGTAGAGGTGCCACTGGTCGTTCAGGGGCGTGGTCAGCAGCAGGCCGATCTGGTTGAGATCCGTGACCTGTCCCTTGTTGTCGAGGTCGTAGTTGGCATCGCGCACGAAGCGGTGGTTCAGCTGGCTGATCAGCTTCTCGTGGCGGTACTCCAGGGCGCTGTTGGCAGAGCTTATCTGGCGCTGTTCCACGTCATACTGTGCCCCGGCATGGGCGTACCACTGCTCGTTGATCTTGGCGTCCCCCTCGAACGACAGGGGCGAGCGGGTATTGGTGCTCAGCTCGTCGCTGCTGTAGAGCTTGACCCTGGGGGCCACGAAGTCGAAGGCTTGGGCAACGGCCAGCCGGATTCGTTCATCCCCGGCCGGATCATAAATGCGGGTCGTGACCCCCAGGGAGAGACGATTGGAGTCGCTGATCCGGTCCAGACCGGCGTAGCGGCGATCGCTGAACAGGCTGTAGTAGTCCTGGCGCATGGTGGTGGAGTCGTAGACCCCGATGTTGTCCTGATCCTTGTAGGGGATGTAGAGGTACTGGAACTCCGGCTCCAGGGTCTGGTTGGCGCCCTCGCCAAACCACTGCTGATCACGCTCGAAGGTCATACCCCCCTTGAGACGGAAAGAGGGCAGCACCCGGGTGATGGTGCCTTCTTCCAGCGTGACATCCCCCCCGCCTACCGGGGTGAAGCGGTTGGTGAAGGTGCTGCTCATGTTGTCCGGTACCGTCTGATCGTAACGGGTGTACATCAGCTTGTACTGGCTGTCGAGGAAGTAACCGGCTTCGTCGATGAGCGGGATGGTCAGGGTGGGCGCCGTGTGGAAGCGGGTCCCGGTGTAGGCCTCCCCCTGGTTCTGCGCGATGGCCTGATCGTTGTTGTAGCCGAAGTTGGTCAGTTCGGTGTTCCAGGCCAGATCGTACCAGCTCCCCTGCTGGTAGTAGTTGTGGTTGATGCGCGGCATCAGCTCGTGGGGCTGCTGGGCGCTGGCCAGCAGGATCTGGTAGGTGCGCACCTCGGCATCGAGGTTCCAGTTCTGCTGGTAGTAGCCGGCCTTGAGGGACTGTTGCAGCTGGTTGTCGACCTGGGTCCCCACCTTGGGGGAGAAGTCGTTGAAGTAGTTGTAGTCCTGATCCCGCACCTTGGTGTAGTCCACCGAGACGCGCAAGGCATTGTCCTGGAACATGGAAGTATGGCGGGCGCTCAGCAGGTAGCGGTGGCCGTCGGAGAGGTGGTCGTTGAGGCTGTCCGTCTCGTCGTACTGCTTGTCGTTCGCCAGGTTCTCGAAGTAGAGGCTCCCCACGTGGGCCGGATCGGGCATGTAGCGGAACTCGACCTGCTCCATCAGGCCCCGTCTGTCCATGAAGCGGGAGGTGATGGTGGCATCGTAGTTGGGCGCTATGTTCCAGTAGAAGGGCTGGGTGATGTCCATGCCGTTCTTGGAGCTCTGGGTATAACCCGGGTAGAGCAGGCCCGTCTTGCGCTCGTCCTTGATGGGGAAGTTGATGTAGGGGAAATAGAAGACAGGGTAGTCATAGAGCCAGAGGCTGGCGTTCCAGGCTTCTCCGAACACCTCGGACTGGTCGATGTCGATGCTGCCGGCCTTCAGGGTCCAGACCTCCTGACCCGGCGGGCAGGTGGTGTACTGGGCCCCCTCCAGGGTGATGTTCTGGTTGTTGTTGGTCATGGTCACCTTCTCGGCGAAGCCGCGCACCGGTGAGCCGTGAACCTGATACTTGCCCTCTTCCAGCTCGGAGTTCTTGGTGTCCAGGTTGGACTTGAGGGTCTTGTCGCTGGTGACCGTGATCTGGCCATCGTTGTAGTAGATGTTGCCGATGGCGATGACGTCCCGGCTCTTCTGATCGAGCTGGGCGTAGTCGGAGTCGAACTTGCGCACCCCCTGACGAACCTTGACATCGCCCTCGTAGACGGCGGTGCCGCCCTGCTTGGCCTCCAGGCGATCGGCATCCACCTCGACGGGCAGGGCATTGGCATCTTGGCCTGCGGTGGGTTTCTCTATCTTGGGCACATAGTCATAGCAGAGGCTGTCGAGGATCCCGGTGGCGGGCGGTGCGTTGAGTGGCGCAGCCTGAACCATGAGCGGACTCACGGCAGGAACAAGGCTGATGGTCAGGGCGATGGGACAGGAGTATCCCAGTGTCCATTTTGTCATGTGAAAGGCTCGCGCAATCCGTAGTAAAAACGGTTAGTTCAGGGCATGCATTTTATGTCAGGATCCATCGAGTTGACATTGCATGTCATTGCTTTATGTTAGCCGGCAATGATAAAGCATTATTGCGGCCAGGGCTAACAGCCAAGTGCTGCTTTCCAATTTGGTTCCCGACTCATGCACGATCGCGCTTCCCTGCTTTTGCAATGGGCACGCCGGATTTCCGGTGATGCCAACCTTCCGTTGACCCTCATATCCGGTGACGCCAGTTTCCGCCGTTACTTCCGCGGTGGTGGTCTGGTGTGGGTGGATGCTAATCCTAAAACCGAAAAAAATCATGAGTTCGTTCGCAATGCGGTCGCATTGCATGAAGTGGGGTTGAAGGCGCCCGAGGTCAGGGGGGTGGACTACGATCTCGGACTGCTGGCGGTGACGGACCTCGGGGATACCCAGCTCATCGGCTGCCTGGACGAGAGCAACGTGCTGGCCTGGTATGGCAAGGCCATCGCCCTGTTGCCCCGTCTCGGCGCTGTTGAACTGGAGCTTGAGCCTTTTGATGCCGCCTTCATGGCCCGGGAAAACGCCATCTTCCCCGAGTGGCTGCTGGGGCAGCACCTGCAGCTGACCCTGAGCGCCGAGGAAGAGCAACTGCTGGCGGAGACCTTCGCCTGCCTCACCGCGAACAACCTGGCCCAGCCCCAGGGGGTGATGCACCGGGACTTCCATAGCCGCAACCTCATGGTGTGCGGTGGGCAGACCCCGGGCGAGAGCGAGCTCGCCATCATCGACTTCCAGGACATGGTCATCGGCCCTCTGAGTTATGACCTGGTCTCCCTCCTGAAAGACTGTTACGTGCGCTGGCCCGACGAGGTGATCGAGCAGGGCATGCGCCAGGGCTTCGAGACCCTTCGTCAGGCGGAGCTGCTCGGCGGGCTCGACTATGCCGCGTTTCGTCGCGCAGCAGACCTCACCGGCATGCAGCGCCACCTCAAGGCGGCGGGGATCTTCACCCGCCTCTGGCATCGGGACGGCAAGTCCGGCTACCTCAAAGACATTCCACGCACCCTCGACTATGTGGTCGATGTCTGTCGCACCCATGGCGAGAGCTATCCCGTGCTGGTCCGCTTCGGTGCCTGGCTGGAGCAGGTGGTGCTGCCGGGTCTGACCCGGGTGGCCGAGGCCCGTGCCGACGGAGCTGCATCATGAAGGCGATGATCCTGGCCGCCGGCCGCGGCGAGCGGATGCGCCCGCTTACCGACAGTCTGCCCAAGCCGCTGCTGGCGGCGGGAGGCAAACCCCTCATCGTGCACCATATCGAGAAGCTCAAACGCGCCGGCATAAGCGAGCTGGTCATCAACCATGCCTGGCTTGGCCACAAGCTGGTGGCGGCTCTCGGCGATGGCAGCGCGTTCGGGGTGTCTATCCGCTGGTCGGCAGAGGAGAGCGCGCTGGAGACCGCTGGCGGCATCGTGCAGGCGCTGCCCCTGCTCGGCAGCGACCCCTTCCTGGTGATCAACGGCGACACCTGGATCGATGCCGACTATGCCACCCTGGTAAGTCAGCCCCTGGGGAGCGATCTGGCCCACCTCTGGCTGGTGCCCAATCCCCCCCAGCATCCCGATGGGGACTTTTCCCTGCAAGCCGGCCGGGTGCAGGATGCCCCGGCCCTGACCTTCAGCGGCATTGGTCTCTACCACCCCGCCGCCTTTGCCTACCTGCCCTCGGGCGCCCGCAAGCTGGCGCCCCTGCTGCGGGACTGGATGGCGCAGGGCAGAGTCGGCGGCAGCCTGCTCGCCGGCGAATGGCGGGACATCGGCACCGTGGAGCGGCTGCGCGCGCTGGACGAGCAGCTGCTCGCCGGCACTCATTAACATCACGAGGTCTTGAACCATGCGTATTTGGGGTAAGGTGCTTGGCGCCTTCTTCGGTTTTCTGCTCGGCAACATCTTCGGGGCCCTGCTGGGCCTGTGGATAGGTCACCGCTTCGATCGGGGCATGGGCATGTCCTTCCGCCGTGCCCCCAGCCAGCAGCAACAGGCGGTCTTTTTCCACGCCACCTTCGCCGTCATGGGCCACATCGCCAAGGCGAGCGGCCAGGTCACCGAACACGAGATCCGGGTGGCGTCCAACCTGATGGACAGGATGCGCCTCTCCGGTGAGCAGCGCGTGCGCGCCCAGGAGTCGTTCCGTCAGGGCAAGGAGAGCGACTTCCCGCTGCGCGAAACCCTGGCGGAGTTTCGCCAGGCCAGCCAGGGGCAGCGAGACATTCTGCGCTTCTTCCTCGAGGTCCAGCTGCAGGCCGCCTTTGCCGATGGCAAGGTGGAGGCCAACGAGCGCGCCATCCTGCAGACCATCGCCGACGAGCTGGGGTTCAGCCGTATCGAGCTGGCGCGGATCCTGGCGATGGCCGAGGCCCAGATGAACTTCTTCCACCGCCAGCAGCAGGGCGGTGGGCAGGGGCAGCAATACCGGCAGGAGCCCCCCTCCCGGGACCGCCTCAAGGATGCCTATCAGCTGCTCGGGGTGAGCGAGAGCGACAGCGATCAGGAGATCAAGCGCGCCTATCGCAAGGAGATGAGCAAGCATCACCCGGACAAGCTGGCCGCCAAGGGGTTGCCGCCGGAGATGATGGAGATGGCCAAGGAGAAGGCCCAGGAGATCCAGCAGGCCTGGGAGTGGATCCGCGAGGCTCGCGGTATCCGCTGAGCGGCGATGCCAGACATGAAAAAAGCCCGTCGATGACGGGCTTTTTTGTGGGGGCAAGCGAGGGTTAGTGGCTGTCGACCCAGACAAACTTGAGCACGAACAGCAGGGCCACCACCAGCACGCAGGGGTTGATCTCGCGCCAGCGGCCGGTGCCCGCCTTCATCACGCAGTAGGAGATGAAGCCCACGGCGATCCCCTCGGTGATGGAGAAGCTGAACGGCATCATGACGGCGGTCATGAAGGCCGGCACCGCCTCGGTCAGGTCTTCCCACTTCACCCGGGTCAGCTCGGAGCACATCAGCACGCCCACGTAGATAAGGGCGCCCGCGGCGGCGTAGGCCGGCACCATGGCGGCGACCGGGGAGAAGAGGATGGCCAGCAGGAACAGCACGCCGACCACGATGGCGGTCAGGCCGGTGCGACCGCCCACAGCGACCCCGGAGCTGCTCTCGATATACGCCGTCACGGAGGAGGTGCCCATAAAAGCGCCGCCGACGGAGCTCACGCTATCCACCACCAGGGCCTGCTTCATGCGCGGGAAGTGACCCCTGTCATCGGCCAGCTTGGCGCGGTTGGTGACGCCGATCAGGGTGCCGGAAGAGTCGAACAGGTTGACCAGCATAAAGGAGAAGATGATCCCCGCGAGGCTGATGTCGAGCGACCCCATCAGATCCAGCTGGCCGAAGACCGGTGCAATGCTCGGCGGCATGGAGACGAAGCCCTTGAAGGTGACATCCCCGAACAGGAAGCCCAGCCCTGTGGTGACCACCATGGAGATGAGCACGGCGGAGTGCACGCCACGGGCGGAGAAGATGCAGATCAGGAAGAAGCCCAGCAGCCCCAGCAGGCAGGGCAGGGAGGTGAGATTGCCCACGGTCACCATGGTCGCGGGGCTCGCGACAACGATGCCGGCGTTGTGCAGGCCGAGCAGGGCGATGAGCAGGCCGATGCCGGCGGTGATGCCGACTCGCAGGGTGAGCGGGATGTTGGCGATGAGCCAGTAGCGCACCCGCAGCAAGGTGAGGATCAGCAGGCCCAGGGCGCCCCAGAAGATGGTGCCCATGCCGACCTGCCAGGAGTAGCCCATGCCGGCCACCACCACGAAGGCGAAGAAGGCGTTGAGGCCCATGGCGGGCGCCAGGGCGATGGGCAGGTTGGCCAGGAGACCCATCAGGATGCTGCCGATGCCGGCGATGAGGCAGGTGGTGACGAACACGGCCTGGGTGTCCATGCCCGCAGCAGAGAGGATCTGCGGGTTGACGAACACGATGTAGACCATGGTCAGGAAGGTGGTGATACCGGCGATCACCTCGGTGCGGGCCGTGGTGCCATGACCGCGCAGGGCAAACAGGCGCTCGAGCAGTCCATGCCCGGCAGCCGGGCTGGCGGTCTGCCCGGTAGCGTGATGTGGTTGATTCATGTTGGATTCCAATGGGTAACGTGAAATAAGCAGCAGGGGGGCCGCACCCATCCATGCGGGGTGAAGGGCCCTGTTTCTGGCGGTGAAATGACCAGACTCGTCCTGATACCGTGACAGCGCGCACATTTTTACACAGGCGGCCAGGTTTACAAACCCCGGATCTGCGAGGCGGATCAATGAATAGAGTAAAAATTCAAACGTTTGCTCCGGGAGGCGTTAAAACGGGGCTCGATAGAACCTTATCTATGGGGGCCATCAACGGCTCTTCAGGTAGCGCTCGATAAGCTGGCTGAGCACGGCGTCGCTCTGCTCCAGCAAGGGGTCGAGTGCCAGCCCCAGGCGCTGCAGCAGCAGGCCGGCCTGGGCCTCGCTCAATTTGCGCCCCTCGATGAGGAACTCCTGCTCCGGCAACTGCTTGTCATGGCGGGGGATCAGCACCCAGTCAACCCGTTCGGGCTCGATGGCGGCAAAGACCCGACTGGCTGCCGTGCAGAAGGTGTCGATGTGGTGCTTGCCATCCGGCCCCAGGCAACCGGGTTCAAGCCGGATCTGGATGGTGAGTCTGGGGGCGGTGGGCTGGGTCATGGCGCGTTGTCACTGGGTGAAGGAGGGGATGATTGTAATCCGGAAGGCGATAAAAAGGGGAGCCCATGCTCCCCTTGTCATCACAGCGTTTGCCATGCCGTCCCCGGTCGGTGTGGTCCGGCAGGCCGCCTTGCTTCATCGCCAGGCGCAATTACTTGGCGATACGCTTGTATTTCGCGCGATGCGGCTGGACGGCCTCGGCGCCATAGGTCTTCTTCTTCCACTCTTCGTATTCGGTGAAGTTGCCCTCGAAGAACGCGATCTTGCCCTCGTCCTGATAGTCCAGGATGTGGGTGGCGATGCGGTCGAGGAACCAGCGGTCGTGGGAGATGACCATGGCACAACCCGGGAACTCCAGCAGGGCGTTTTCCAGGGCACGCAGGGTTTCGATGTCCAGGTCGTTGGTCGGTTCATCGAGGAGCAGCACGTTGCCGCCGGTCTGCAGCAGCTTGGCCAGATGCAGACGGCCACGCTCGCCACCGGAGAGCTCGCCGACGCGCTTCTGCTGGTCAGAGCCCTTGAAGTTGAAGCGACCGATGTAGGCGCGGCTCGGGAACTCGTAGTTGCCGATGCGCAGGATGTCCTGACCGTCGGCGACCTCTTCGAACACCGTCTTCTTGTCATCCATGCTGTCGCGGAACTGATCCACCGATGCCAGCACCACGGTTTCGCCCAGGGTGATGGCGCCGGAGTCCGGCTGCTCCTGGCCCGACATCATGCGGAACAGGGTCGACTTACCGGCACCGTTCGGGCCGATGATGCCGACGATGGCACCCTTGGGAATGGCGAACGACAGGTCATCGATCAGCACCCGATCACCGTAGGATTTGCGCAGGTTGGCTACTTCCACCACCTTGTCGCCGAGGCGCGGTCCAGGCGGAATGAACAGCTCGTTGGTCTCGTTGCGCTTCTGGTAGTCGTTGGTATTGAGCTCCTCGAAGCGAGCCATACGAGCCTTGGATTTGGCCTGACGACCTTTCGGATTCTGACGAACCCACTCCAGCTCCTTCTCGATGGACTTGCGACGGGCGGCTTCGGAACTCGCTTCCTGAGCCAGACGCGCGTCTTTCTGCTCCAGCCAGGAGGAGTAGTTGCCTTCCCAGGGGATGCCCTCGCCGCGGTCCAGCTCGAGGATCCAGCCCGCCACGTTGTCGAGGAAGTAGCGGTCGTGGGTGATGGCCACCACGGTGCCCTCGTAGTCGTGCAGGAAGCGCTCCAGCCAGGCCACGGACTCCGCATCCAGGTGGTTGGTCGGTTCGTCCAGCAGCAGCATGTCCGGTTTTTCCAGCAGCAGGCGGCACAGGGCCACGCGGCGACGCTCACCACCGGAGAGGTGCTTGATCTGGGCATCCCAGGCCGGCAGGCGCAGGGCGTCGGCCGCGCGCTCCAGCTGGTTTTCCATGTTGTGGCCGCCCTGGGCGGCGATGATGGCTTCCAGCTCGCCCTGCTCGCGGGCCAGCTTGTCGAAGTCGGCGTCCGGATCGGCATAGGCCGCATAGACCTCGTCCAGACGAGCCATGGCGCGTTTCACCTCGCCCACGGCCTCTTCCACCGCCTCGCGCACTGTCTGCTCCGGATCCAGCTTGGGCTCCTGAGGCAGGTAGCCGATCTTGATGCCGGGCTGCGGGCGGGCTTCCCCTTCGATCTCGGTGTCGAGCCCGGCCATGATGCGCAGCAGGGTGGACTTACCGGCGCCGTTCAGACCCAGCACGCCTATCTTGGCGCCCGGGAAGAAGGAGAGGGAGATGTTTTTGAGAATATGACGCTTGGGCGGCACGACCTTGCCGACCCTGTTCATGGTGTAAATAAATTGAGCCATTGGCTAATTCTCTTCCTTTCAGCAGTTTAATGTCTTGGCATTAACAGACTGATGTCGTGGTGGGGCCGGGTCGGCGGGGCCGACACGGTTCCAAAAAACCCGTCGATTGTAAACCAATGGGAGGAGGGCGGCAAAGCCGCCACCGGGGGGCTGGCGCTGGCTAGGCTGGGGAGCGGGAGGGCCGCATCAGGCCACCCGCCGGGGCTCATGCTTAAGACTTCCTTAACTCTGGCCCGATAGGATACCCACTGAACGGCGGTGCGGGCCCGGATGGTGGTCAGCGTGGCCGTTTCTGCCCCTTGTCCGCATCGTGTCCCGAGTAGTAGAGCACCCGCTGCACATACTCCTGGGTCTCCTGATAGGGAGGCACGCCACCGTGGCGCATCACGGCCTGCTCCCCGGCATTGTAGGCCGCGCTGATCCTGACCCAGTCAGGGCCAAACTGCTTCTCCAGCCATTTCAGGTAGATCATGGCGCCACGGATGTTCTGCTGCGCATCGAACGGACGGGTCACGCCGAAGCGGGCCTGGGTCTCGGGGATGAGCTGCATGACCCCCTGCGCCTGTTTGGGGGAGACGGCCTGGCTGTTCAGATTGGATTCGGCGATGGCGATGGCCAGTGCCAGCCTGGGATCGACCTTGTGACGCAGGGCCGCCTTACGGATCTGGCTTGCTAGCTGCTGCTTGGCGACCGGTTGGCGGGCGATGTAGTGCTCCAGATCGAACGGCGTGCCCGGTTGCACCCAGGGGGCGCCGCCACCTCCCCCGACGCCGCAGTTACCCAGGGGGGCATTGCCGACCCGTGCGTTGTAGTAGCGGGCGGCCTGCTGGTTGCCGAGGCGCATGGCCATGGCCAGGTAGGCGTTGGCGCTGCGGGCGTTGCGGATCCCCTGGGGGCCGCGAGCCAGCAGGCGGCCGATGCGGAAATAGGCCTCGGGGTTGCCGAGGCGAGCCGCAGAGCAGTAGTGGGCGATGGCCTGCCTCGGGTTGCTGCGCTCCAGGGTGGCGCCCTGGCGCAGGGCGCTCATCGCCTTGGGGGCCTGGCGAAAGGCTTCGGCGTGGGCCGGGGTCGTGGTCAGGAGGAGGAGGAGCCCCCAGCCCCAGATGCAGAGTCTCTGCATGATGGATACCTCATTTTCGTATCCGCAAGATATAGGTTCTAGGTGGGCTGGCTGCCAGCCAGATGATGGAACATGTGGTTATGTCTCAGTTCATCAGAGACGAAAATGGTATGGAACTTTTGACCAGGAGATGCACCTGCGGGTTGCGGTGCCCGGAAGAGCGGCAGGACAAAATGACTGCGTAATGCACAGTGGTTGATGCCGTCGTTAATTGCAGAGTGGTAGACTGCGAACGTCATGATGCAATACCTTGTATTTTAGTGGGTTATGGCGTTAAGGCCCTCTCCCTATCGCATGATGTGAGCAACAGGATTAGTTGCGTTCTTCAATTGTTGGGAAGCTCTTATGGGTTATTCAGTGGATGTATCAGTCGTAGTGCCAGCCAAGGATGAGCGGGACAATCTGGCCCCCCTCATCACTGAAATCGATACCGCTTTGGGGGGCAGTTACGACTACGAATTGATCTATGTGGATGACGGCAGCGAGGACGACAGCTACGCACTCCTGTGCGAGCTGAAGGCCCGCTTTGCCAGACTGAGGGTGGTGCGACACGTCAGGGCCGTCGGCCAGAGCATGGCGGTGCTGAGCGGCGTGCGCCAGGGGCGCGGTGACTGGCTGGTGGTCCTCGATGGGGATGGCCAGAACGATCCGGCCGACATTCCCGCCATGCTCGAGGAAGCCAAGCGCCGCTTCGAGGCGGACAAGAATCAGGTGGGACTCATCGGCCATCGCGTCACGCGCCGCGACGACTGGGTCAAGCGCCTCTCGTCGAAACTGGCCAACGGTTTTCGCGATCTGCTGCTCAAGGACGGTATCCCGGATACCGGTTGCGGGCTCAAGGTGGTGCGCCGTGAATGGTACCTGCGCTTGCCCTCCTTCAATCACATGCACCGCTACATTCCCGCCCTGATCCAGGCGCAAGGGGGCGCCATGTCTCCCTGGCCGGTCAATCACAGGCCTCGGCAGGCGGGTGTCTCCAAGTACGGTGTCTGGAACCGGCTCTGGGTCGGGCTGGTGGACGTGGTCGGCGTCTGGTGGTTGCAGCGCCGCTCCAAGGTGGTCGAGATCCGGGAGATTCTGGAGTGATGGATACCCTGCTCTCCATGCCACTGGACTGGCTGGACTGGACCGGTCTGCATGTCACCGGCTGGAAGATCATCGGTTACACCGGGGCGCTCATGTTCGGCGGCCGCTGGCTGGTGCAGTTCATTGCCTCGAAGCGGGCCGGGCGGCCCGTCATTCCCCGCCTGTTCTGGTACATGAGTGTGCTCGGCAGCCTGATGACGCTGAGCTACTTCGTCTTCTCCCCCAAGCAGGACTCCGTCGGCGTGCTGCAGAATCTCTTCCCCACCTTCACCGCCCTCTACAGCCTCTATCTGGACATCCAGCATCGCGGCTGGAACCGGGACAAGCTGGCCACCAACCGGGAGGTGCGCGATGGTGGCGAGTGATCGCTTCTTGCTCGACCAGCGCTCCCTGGGCTGGTTGCTGCTGATCGCTCTGGTGGTGCTGGGAGCGGGTCTGGGCCTGCGGGATCCCTGGCCGGCCGACGAGCCCCGTTTCGCCCTGGTGGCCAAGGAGATGGTGGAGAGCGGCCAGTGGCTGTTCCCCATGCGCGGCGGCGAGATCTACCCGGACAAGCCCCCCATGTTTATGTGGGGGATAGCGATAGGGTATCTGCTGACCGGCTCCATCAAGGTGGCCTTCCTGCTGCCCTCCCTGCTGGCGGGTCTGCTGACCATAGCGCTGGTGTGGGATCTGGGCCGCCGGTTGTGGAGCGCGCAAGTGGGCTTCATGGCCGGCCTGCTGCTGCTGTTCACCGTCCAGTTCACCCTGCAGGCCAAGACGGCGCAGATTGACGCCCTGGTGACCTTCTTCATCACCCTCGGCGTCTACGGTTTCATCCGTTTCCTGCTCTGCGAGGGGGGCTGGCGCTGGTACTGGCTCGGCTGGTTCGCCGCCGGCCTTGGCATCATCACCAAGGGGGTGGGGATCCTGGCCGTGCTGATCCTGATCCCGGCTGTCTGGACCCATAGGGAGCAGATCCGCGCCGCCTCCTGGGCCGACTGGCTGAAAGGGCTGGCGGGGCCCCTGTTCATGCTGCTGGCCATCGGCCTGTGGCTGGTGCCCATGTTGCTCGCCGTGGCCCAGAGCGGGGATCCCGTGCTGCAGGCCTACCGGGACAACATACTGCTGCGCCAGACGGTGACCCGCTATGCCAACTCCTGGCACCACGTCAAACCCTTCTGGTATTACCTCTCTTCGGTGATCCCGCCATTCTGGCTGCCCCTCTCCCTGCTGCTGCCCTGGCTGGTGGTGGCGTGGCGCAAGGCCGTTCAGGGGCGGGACAAGCGCATCATCCTGCTGCTCGGCTACCTGGTGCTGGTGATCGTGTTCTTCTCGGTGTCGCCGGGCAAGCGCGGCGTCTATGTCACGCCGGGCACGCCTGCTCTGGCCCTGCTGACGGCCCCCTTCATCGCCGATCTGCTGGCCCGGCGCTGGCCCGGCAGTCTGCTGTCGGGCCTTGGCTGGTTGCTGGGGATCGTCGGCGTGGGCGGTGCCGCGGCGCTGGTCTTCAGTGCCAGGCTGGCGAGCAAGGCCGGAGAGCTGGGGCCGGCCCCCTGGCTGCCCTTGCTGGTGCTGGGGGTTGCGCTGCTGCTCCTCAACGCCGGGCTGCGCCGGGCGCCCCTCACCGCCATCCTCAGTTCGCTGGCGGTGGGCTGGCTGATCTACTCCTGCTGGATCTGCGTGAAGCTCAATGACCTGCGCACCCCCGAGGGGGTGATGGCACTGGCGGTGGAGCGGGTGCCCGCGGAGAACGCGCTGCTGCTGGCCGGCTTCAAGGAGCAGCATCTGCTGTTTACCCGTCAGCCGCTCTGGCACTACTCCTATCGGATGCCGGACGAGGAGCAGGCTCGCGAGGCGGCGGCCTGGGTGGCAGCCGCCCCCGGCCGCCAGGTGCTGGGGGCAGCCGATCTCATGGCGCGCTGCTTCGAGCCCTCCCTCATGGAGAATCTCGGCAATCGCCACCGCACCGACTGGATGCTGGCCGACAGCTCGGCCCTCAAGCCCGAGTGCCGCGGGCTTACCCCCGGGGTTGAGCCGTTCCACTATGCCCCCGGCCCCTGAGGCTGGAGACCCGGGTCCGGATAAGCAGAAGGGCTGCCAGTGGCAGCCCTTCTTGTTGTCGGATCCCCCGGTGCGATCAGACCTTGCAATATGCCTTGTACCAGTGGACGAAGCTCTCTACCCCTTCCCTCAACCCGACTCTGGGTCTATAGCCGGTTGCTTCGGTACGAACAGGGCCCGTTGGGGGCTCAGGCTTGGTAGTAGGATCTGTACCAGTCGACGAAACTCTCGACCCCCTCTTTCAACCCGACTCTGGGTCTATAGCCGGTAGCTTCGGTACGAACAGCGCCCGTTGGGGGCTCAGGCTTGGTAGTAGGATCTGTACCAGTTGACGAAACTCTCGACCCCCTCTTTCAACCCGACTCTGGGTCTATAACTCGTCGCCTCGAACAGCGCCTCGGTGTCGGCCCAGGTGGCGAGCACATCGCCGGGTTGCATGGGCATCATGTTGCGGATGGCCTGCTTGCCGAGGGCTGCCTCGATGGCCTCCACAAAGTCCAGCAGCCGCACCGGGCTGCCGTTGCCGATGTTGAAGAGCCGATAGGGGGCCGGGCTCGACTCGGTCTGCCCATGCCAGTTCGCCTCGCCGACCGGCGGGCGGTCCGCGATGCGCACTATGCCTTCCACTATGTCGTCGATGTGGGTGAAGTCCCGGCTGAGCTGGCCCTGATTGTAGATGTCGATGGGCTCGCCATTGAGGATGGCGCGCACGAACTTGAACAGCGCCATGTCGGGGCGTCCCCAGGGGCCGTAGACGGTGAAGAAGCGCAGTCCCGTGGTCGGCAATCCATACAGGTGGGAGTAGGAGTGGGCCATCAGCTCGTTGGCCTTCTTGCTCGCCGCATACAGGGAGACGGGGTGATCCACCCCGTCCGAGGTCTTGAACGGCATCTGCTCGTTGAGGCCGTATACCGAGCTGGAGGAGGCGTAGACCAGGTGCCCGACCCCGTGATGGCGGCATCCCTCCAGCACCGTCAGGGTACCGGTGAGGTTGCTGTCTGCGTAGGCAAAGGGGTTGTCCAGGGAGTAGCGCACCCCGGCCTGGGCACCGAGGTGGATCACCCGATCGAACCGCTCCCGGGCACTCTCGCGGGCAAAGAATGCCGCCATGGCTTGCCTGTCCGCGAGATCGCAACGCTCGAAGCGGAACCCGGGCAGCGGCAGGAGCCGGGCCAGGCGCGCCTCCTTCAGGCTCACCTCGTAGTAGTCGTTGAGATTGTCGAGACCGACCACCTCGTGGCCCTCCTTGATGAGCCGCTGCGCCAGGTGAAAACCGATGAAGCCGGCGGCGCCGGTGACGAGATACTTCATTGTGCCTTCTCCAGAATGCGTGCCTGTTCCAGGCTGTTGCCGCGGCCAATGGCGTAATAGGTGAAGCCGCGCTGGTGCAGGCGGGCCGGATCATAGAGGTTGCGGCCGTCGAGGATGACGGGCTGCTTCAGGGTGCGTTTGATGAGCTCGAAGTCGGGGGCGCGGAACTGTTGCCACTCGGTGCAGATGAGCAGGGCATCGGCGCCCTTGAGGGCGGCTTCCTGGGTGCCGCACAGGGCCAGATCGTCGCGCAGGCCGTAAAGGTGCTGGGCCTCTTTCATCGCCTCGGGATCGAACGCCTGCACCTTGCCGCCGGCGGCCCAGATGGCCTCCATCAGCACCCGGCTCGGGGCTTCGCGCATGTCGTCGGTGTTGGGCTTGAAGGCCAGCCCCCAGAGCGCGAAGGTGAGACCGCTCAAGTCTGCACCGAAGTGCTGGTGGAGGCGCTCGGCGAGCCTGTGCTTCTGTCTGTCATTCACCTGCTCCACCGAGCGCAGCAGGGGCACGTCACAGCCGTTTTCGCTGGCGGTATGGATCAGCGCCTTCACATCCTTGGGGAAGCAGGAGCCGCCGTAGCCGCAGCCCGGGTAGATGAAGTGATAGCCGATGCGCGGATCGGCGCCTATCCCCTTGCGCACCTCCTCGATATCGGCCCCGAGGCGCTCCGCCAGCCCGGCCATCTCGTTCATGAAGGAGATCTTGGTGGCCAGCATGGCGTTGGCGGCGTACTTGGTCAGCTCGGCGCTGCGTTCGTCCATCTGGATGATGCGATCGTGCTGGCGGTTGAAGGGGGCGTAGAGCTCTTCCAGCAGGGCGAAGGCATGGGACGAGCCGGTACCGATGATGATGCGATCCGGCCGCAGGCAGTCATTGACGGCGGCCCCCTCCTTGAGGAACTCGGGGTTGGAGACCACCTCCAGGGGCAGCTCGACGCCGCGATCGCGCAGTATGGCCTCTATATGGTGGCGTACCCTGGCGGCGGTGCCGACCGGCACAGTGCTCTTGTTGATCACCACCTTGCCTGCCTGCATCAGCTGACCTATGGTGCCCGCCACCGCCAGCACGTGCTTGAGATCGGCGGAGCCGTCCTCGTCCGGCGGGGTACCGACCGCGATGAAGATGAGCTCGGCGAAGGCTACCCCTTCGGTCACATCCGTGGTGAAGTGCAGGCGGCCGGCCTGATGGTTGGCCTGCACCATGGGGGCGAGGCCGGGTTCGAAGATGGGGATGAACCCCTCCTTGAGGCGCGCCACCTTGGCGGCATCCACATCCACGCAGGTCACCTGGTGGCCCATCTCCGCCAGCACGGCGGCCTGGACCAGACCGACATACCCTATCCCGAATACGGTGACTCTCATCTGCGATAGCTCCTTGAGGCAGACTTGTTGCAAGACAGCCATTCTAGAGCGATTCAACCCCGTGAACAGCGGGCTCTGCCGGGTTTTCAGCGTTTCTTCAGGTTCTCTTCAGCCTGGCCCAAGAGGGAGTGGCAGATCTTGGTGCAGGGGCTGTAACGCTGGGCTGACGAGCACCATTTTGGTGCGTGTGGTCGCGGACTTGTGATCCGGCTCACTCAAACCGGACACTGTGGCCATTACGAAGTCCCGGCCCACGGGGCTCATTCCCGCCAGAGATGGCGGCAGACACTCTTTCACTTCGCATGGACACCCGGTTATGGACAACACCCCCCGCTCTGCGCACCCGCTCTATGAGGATGTGCTCGCCCTGCTGACCGCGGCAGGTTTCGTTTCACTCGGCATCTTCCTGTTCCATCAGGTCGGGCTGCTCACCGGTGGCACCGCCGGGTTGGCCCTGCTGTTGCAGCAGGTGACCGGCATCAGCTTCGGCCTGCTGTTCTTCACCATGAACCTGCCCTTCTATGCCCTGGCCTGGCTCAGGATGGGGCCGCGCTTCACCCTCAATACCTTCGCCGCCGTGGCCACCGTCTCCTTCATGACGGATCACCTCAACGCCGTGTTGCAGATAGGCAAGATTGAGCCCGTCTATGCGGCCCTGATCGGGGGCACCCTGATCGGCATGGGGCTGCTCATCATGTTCCGCCACAAGGCGAGCCTGGGGGGCTTCAACATCCTGGCGCTCTTCATTCAGGACAGGTTCGGCATCCGGGCGGGAAAGCTGCAAATGGGGCTGGATTGTGCCATCGTCATCGCCTCTTTCTTCGTGGTCTCCCCCTGGTTGCTGGCCCTCTCCGTGGTGGCCGCCATCATCTGTAACCTGGTGTTGACACTCAATCACAAGCCGGGCCGCTATCAGATTGCCTGAGCCGCCGGCTTGCCGTGAAACAAAGAGAGCGCCTGATGGCGCTCTTTTTGTATCTGCAGTCTGGGGGGGCTGGTGCTCGGCCCCGGCTCTCTGGGCGGTCCGTTTCCGGGGCCTGGGGGGTTATCGCGATGGACGGCGGCGGGCCCGAGATCAGATCACCATGGGCAGGCCGCTCCGGGGGTGGTGGAGCACCTGGGCCGGGTAGCCGTAGAGCCGCTCGATGAGCGCCGGCGTCAGCACCTCTGCCGGGGCGCCGTCCGCCATCAGGCGGCCCTGCGCCAGCATCACCAGCCGGTCGGCGTAGCGGGCTGCGAGGTTGAGATCGTGCAGCACCACCAGCACGGCGGTGTGGCGGCCGGCCAGGGCGCGGGCCATGGCGAGCAGCTGGTGCTGGTACTTGAGGTCGAGGGCCGAGGTGGGTTCGTCGAGCAGCAGCAGCCTCGGCTGTTGGGGCTCGTCGGGCGCCTGCCAGATCTGGGCCAGTACCCGGGCAAACTGCACGCGCTGGCGCTCCCCGCCGGAGAGGCCCGGGTAGAGGCGGCCAGCCAGATGATCCACCCCTGCGTGGGCCATGGCGGCCCGCACTATGTGGTCGCGCCGGCTGGCGGGCTCGCTGTGGGGCAGGCGCCCCATGGCCACCACCTCCTCGCAGAGGAAGGGAAAGCTCAGGGAGGAGCTCTGGGGCAACACGCCGACCCGGTGCGCCAGCTCGTTGCCGGCCCAGCTCTGGCGTTCCCTGCCGAACAGGGTGATGGAGCCCTGACAGGCCAGCTCGCCGGTCAGGCACTTGAGCAGCGAACTCTTGCCCGCGCCATTGGGGCCGAGCAAGGCGGTCAGACTGCCCGCCTGCAGGCTGAGATCCAGGCAGTCCAGGATGAGGCGGTTGCCCCGGGTGAGGCTGATCTCCCGGCACTCAAGCAGGGGGGAGGGGGTTCCGGGCAAGGGGACTGTCTCCTGTTACAGGGGCCGGCGGCTCTTGACCAAGAGCCAGATGAAGAAGGGAGCCCCCATCAGGGCGGTGATGATGCCGACCGGCATCTCGGCCGGCGCCAGCAGGGTGCGGGCCAGCATGTCGGCGCCCAGCAGCAGGGCTGCCCCGAGCAAGGCGGAGAGCGGCAGCAGCCGGACGTGGTTGGGGCCGGCCAGCAGCCGCGCCAGATGGGGCACCACCAGGCCGACGAAGCCGATCATGCCCGCCACCGCCACCGCCACGCCGACTCCGGCGGCGGTGAGCAGGATGAGCCGCCGCTTGAGGGCCTGCACGTTCACCCCCAGGTGGCGAGCCTCCCCCTCGCCCAGCAGCAGGGCGTTGAGGGGGTTGGCATCGCGCGCGAACAGCAGCAGCAGGGTTGCCAGGGTCAGCAGCGCCAGAGCCACGTCCACCGGCTTGCCTGCTGCCAGCGATCCCATCTGCCACAGGCTCAGGTTGCGCAGCATCTGATCGTCGGCGAGATAGGTGAGCAGGCCGATCACGGCGCCGGAGAGCGCCGTGATGGCGACGCCGGCCAGCAGCATGACGGTGACCGAGGTGCCTCCCTCCCGGGTGCCGAGCAGATAGACGAGGGTGGTGGTCAGCGCCCCGCCGAGGAAGGCGAGCAGGGGCAGCAGGCCGAGGCCGAGCAACGCCTGCAGCTGCTGTCCCAGGGGAGCCAGCAGCACGATGGCCAGGGCGGCGCCGAGCGCCGCGCCGCCGGAGACGCCGATGATGCCGGGATCGGCCAGGGGGTTGCGAAACAGCCCCTGCATCACGGCGCCGCAGAGGCCGAGGATGCCCCCCACCGCGATGCAGAGCAGGGTGCGGGGCAGGCGGATCTCTTTCACGACGAGGAGCTTGTGGGCCTCCATCCCGCTCTCCTGCCCGGCGAACAGGGCGCGCAGGCTTTCGCCAAACGACAGGGACATGGGGCCGGTCGCCAGGGAGCCGACCAGCAGCAGTGCCAGCGCACCGCCGGTGAGGGCCAGCAGCCAGGGCAGTGGCAGGCGCATCATGATCCTTGCTTGATCCACTGGGCGATCTGGTTCGCCTGCTGCAGGGAACGAAGGCTCAGGCCCCCCTGCAGGGCGTGGCCGTCGATGGCGTGGATGGCCCCGCGCTTGCCGGCGGGGGTGGCTTCCAGTGCCGGCACCTGGCCCAGCACGGAGGCGGGATCCTGATACTGCTGCCAGTCGCGCCCGCTCACCAGCACCAGATCCGGCTGCAGCTCGATGAGGGATTCGGTGGAAACGGGTTTGTAGTCGTGCAGCCGGGCCACCGGGTTGACGCCACCGGCCAGGGTGATGAGAGCGCTGGCGGTGGTGTTGCCACCGGCGACGCTGGTGGGTTGCCCCTTGTGCAGCAGCAGGAAGAGCACCTTGAGCGGCTTGTTCTGCTTTGCCTGGGTGGCCAGGGCATCGCTCTGGGCCCGGATCTCCGCCTTCAGGCGCGCGCCGGCGGCCGGATCCTTGAGCAGGGCGGCCAGGGTGTCGATGCGCTCGTCGAGGTTGGCGAGGGTGGGGGCGGTGGGCAGCACGTCCACCGCGACCCCGGCCCGGCGAAGCTGTGCCAGGGCGGGCGGCGGCCCCATCTCGTCACTGCCGATCAGCCGGGTCGGGGCCAGGCTCAGGATCCCCTCGGCGGCCAGGGCGCGGTGGTAGCCGACCCGCGGCAGGTTTTTCGGCTCCGGGCTGCTGATGTCGGTGGCGATGAGGCTCTGCTGGCCCCCCAGCGCCAGGATGAGTTCCGTGGTGGCCGGGCCTATGCTGACGATACGCTCCTTCGCCGCGGCGGGCAGGGAAGAGAGGGAAAGGGCGCAGCCTAACAGGCTGAGAGCGAGGGCAAAACGACGGCCCATGCGAACCTCCGAGGAGTGAGTGAGAGTGGGATTGCCGCCGAGAATATCAAGCCCGCGAGAAAAATGCACTGAGAATGAAAGCGATTATCAATTGCGTTAAGTGGGTCGCTTCATTACAGTATCCGCCGCGACATCGAGCACCATTGCAGATCATCCAGGGGGAGAACCGATGAGCATTGCACAACGCATTCAGACACTGCTGGAGCAGGACCCCAGCGCCCATCCGTCCAGCATCGCCACCCAGCTGGCCGTCAGCGAGTGGGAGGTGGTGCGCCACCTGCCCGCCGACTTGATGACCCAGGTGCCGAGCGATCAGGCCGAAGCCCTGCTGGCGGATCTGGCCGGCTGGGGCCCGGTGACCACCATCGTCGAGTCCGACGGCTCCATCTTCGAGGTGAAAGCCCCCTTCCCCAAGGGCAAGACGGCACGCGGCTACTACAACCTGATGGGACGGGACGGCGAGATGCACGGTCACCTCAGGCTCGACAACGTGGTGGGTATCGCCCTGGTCAGCAAGCTGTTCATGGGCAAGGAGGGGCACTCCTTCCAGTTCTTCGGCCACAGCGGTCGCTGCATTTTCAAGATCTACCTGGGCCGCGACGAGCAGCGCCAGCTGCTGCCTGATCAAGTAGAGCGTTTCATGGCCCTGCGCCACCAGTATCAAGAGGAAGTGAAAGCATGAGTGAACGTCAGGATCGTCTGCAAAATCGCCTGCAACCGGAGATCCGCGAATTCCGCGACGGTTGCCGCACCCTGCAGCTGGCGACCGTGGATGGCGAAGGCAACCCCAATGCCAGCTATGCCCCCTTCGTGCTGCAGGAGGATGGCTACTATGTGCTTATCTCCGAGATCGCCCGCCACGCCCGCAACCTGCAACAGGTGCCCAGGGTCTCTCTGATGCTGATCGAGGACGAGAGCGGCGCCCGCGAGCTGTTTGCCCGCAAGCGCCTCACTTTCGATGCGGTGGCCGAGGTGGTGTCCCGGGACGACGTGCGCTGGGAGCAGGCCGTTTCGGCGCTGGAAGGGCGCTTCGGCGAGATAGTCAGGGGGCTTTCCAACCTCAAGGACTTCGTGTTGTTTCGCCTCAAGCCCGAGCAGGGACTCTTCGTCAAGGGCTTCGGCCAGGCGTTCCGCGTCTCCGGCGACGAGCTGGTGGACTTCGTCCATCTGGTGGAGGGGCACAAGCGCATCGACAACGGCGCCGAGCTGACCAGCCCGGCGGACGAACCTGTCTGACGGACACGAGTCTGGCATGAAAAACGGGCAGCCCAGGCTGCCCGTTTTGTTGTCTGCACGCCCAGGTCACTCCTGCCAGGAGGCCTGGTTGGGGAAGGCATCGCGATCGGCCTGGGAGGCGGTCTCGTTGCATTCTCCCCGGATCTTCCAGGAGGTCTGGCTGAGGACGATGTAGCCACTGCGGCAATACTTGTTCGTCGCCAGCATCTGGGTCAGCTGATCGTCCTGCAGCGCCTCCCGGCGCTCCAGCAGGCTCTTGCTGCGGCGGGTCAGGCGACTGTCATCGTCCTCCTGCAAGCGGCCCGGCAGGGCGTCTAGGGGCGCGGCCTCGAAGGTGAAGCGCTTGCTCCCCTCCTCGTTGATGTGGGTGTGGAACAGGGGGGCCGGGCCATCGGGCGCTATCCCCGGCAGACCGGAGCAGGCGGTGATCGCCGGTAACGACAGCAGCAGGGCAACGGCAGAGAGTTGACGCACACAAGACTCCAATCAGGTGATCGCTTCAGGGCGGGCAGCTTATCACGCCCGCTCGGGTTAAATGGTGGCCAGCAGCTCATCCGTCGTGAGCAGGGTCACGCTTCTGCCTTGAGGCAGGCTCAGATGCCGCCACATGAAGTGGTGGTGCTGGATGATCTGCTCCGCACTCAGGTGCGGCCTGTCCGCCGTGGTATGGGCGTCGGTCACCGCAAAGGCGTCAAAGCCCCTGGCGGCGGCGCTGCGCAACGTGGTATCGACGCAAAAGTCGGTGGCACAGCCGCAGATGAGCAGTCTGTCTACCGACTGCTCTGCCAGCAGGAAGCCGAGCTCGGTGTCGAGGAAGCTGTCACAGGCGGTCTTGCGCACCCGGCTGTCGTGGGGAGACGGGGCAAGATCGGCGTGCAGTTGCCAGCCCGCACTGCCAGGTTCCAGCTCGGAACCCGGTTCGTCGTGTTGCACATAGATGACCCGTCCGTGTTGGCCCCGCACGCGATCGGCCAGACGATTGATGTTGGCGATGACCTGGGCATCCTGATGGCGGGGGTTATCGAACAACCCCTGTTGCATGTCGATGACGAGTAACACATCCATATGAAATCCTTGGGCTATTTTGAGGGTTGCAACCATTGGCTGCAGTCACGGCTTCGGGATTGATGCAGTGCGCCCATATCTTGCTTCATTTCCTTTGCATTTAGCCAGCGTTCCGGCAGGGGAGCGATGTGGACCCTGACATCTGCGTCTCTCCCGGGGGCTGTCTCGTCACCGGTTTGCGGCACGATGAGCGCCACCTTGAGTGCCGGATTGCGGCTGGCGATGCGACTGGCGATCCCGAGTCCCCCCTCCACGTGGAAGTTGCCTGCGATATGCATGATGCGCCTGCCGGGATGCTTGCCCAGATAATCCACCATGCTTTCGGCCATGGTGTCGTCCCAGCTGGTCTGGGCGGCGAAGCGACGGGCATTGCCGTCCGCATCCCCATGGTGCATGGAGGCCATGAACTTCTGGCGGTAGCCGTCATCCCCCAGAGTCAGCTCGCGGGCAAGCTGGCTGCGGCGATTGGCCGGCAGTTTGTCGAGCCAGGCCGGTCCCTCCTGACCGACGCAGCTCACCAGGGGTTTGGGGGCATTGGCGGCGATCACTGGCAGGTGTTGCGCCTTGGCGAACTCCACCAGAGGGCGGTAATCACTCTGGTAGTTGGGCCAGGCATGGCCATCTCGAATGAGGGCCGATTCGCCGATGCGTCCGGCCAGGTAGGCATCCAGCACCGGCTGATCGGCGCGGCTGAACTGCTCCATGGAGAGTACCAGGGCCCGGCCATCGGCTTGCGATATCTCGTCAAGCCCTGCCAGCAGACGGGCCTGCAACAGATGGATGGCTGGATGAGTGTGAAGCTCCCCCACCAGCACGATATCGGCATCCGCCACCCGCGCCACCGCCTGCTCGAAGGTCAGCGCCTGCCCCTGGGCCGTATCGAGCCGTGCGTGATAGAGGGTCTCGGGTGGGGTGTTCTGCGGCGTGGTGGTGCAGGCGGCCAGCAGCAGGGGCAGGGCGAGCAGGGGGAGTCGTCGGATCATGGTTACTCACTCAAGAAACAGGGGATGGGAAAAGGCTGCACCATGGGATGGCGGCATGGCGAGCAAAAAGTGGCGCCAGTGTAAGGGGGAATGACGATAAAGTGAAATGAGAATGATTCACTTTATTGTTGATCTTTGTCTCTGGCGGGGTAATATGCCTTCCGCTTGATAATAATTCTCAATAAGGACTTTGCAGTGGCGCACAACAACACCCCCTCCCTGATAGCCCTCGCCGTGGCGGCCGGGCTGATCTCCCCCGCTTTCGCCGCAGACAAGAAAGCCGATGAAGTCATGGTCGTCAGCGGCTCCCGGATGGAACAGAAGCTGGAAGATGTTTCCGGTCCCATCGGCGTCATTACCTCGGAGCAGATTGAAGAGCAGGTCGTCAGCAACGTCGCCGATCTGTTCCGCTATGAGCCCGGGGTGAGCGTGCAGGGAGGCGCAGGAGATGCCCAGACCTTCACCATTCGCGGCATGAGCGAAAACCGGGTCAAGGTGGTGCAGGACGGTGTGCGCCAGAACGATGCCTACAAGAATGGCGGCGTGGGTCAGACCTACTTCGACACCGACATGATCAAGCAGGTGGAAGTGGCCAAAGGGCCGGCCTCCGCCGCTTACGGTTCCGATGCTCTGGGAGGCGTCATTGCCATCACCACCAAGGATGCTGGCGACTTCCTCAAGGGCCGCGGCAGCTATCTGGATGCGACCACGGGTTATGCCTCCAGCAGCCACCAGAGAATGGCTGGCATCACGGGGGCGCTGCGCACCGGGGAAGTCGAGAACCTGCTGCGCTACACCTGGCGCGATGGCGGTGTCACCCAGAATTATGACGGCGACAAGAACGAGTTCGACATCGTCAGTCAGGCCGTGCTGTTCAAGAGCAAGTGGAATCTCTCCGATGATCAGTTCCTGAAACTGACGGTGGATTACTTCACCGAGGGGCAGGATCCGGATGCCATCGATCTGACCAAGGCGGGCTCCGTCTTCAACCAGCCCATTACCGACAAGGAGACCGACAACCTCTTCCTGGTACTGGATCATGGCCTCGCCCTGAACGCCTCCTGGGCGGATCGCGTGGACAGCAAGATCTACTACAGCCGCGCCAAGCAGACCCTGGATCAGTACGCTTCGTCCAAGTATCCGGTCATGCCGGGCAACCCCTATGTGACCAAGAACTCCCTGGATCACAACGGTTTCGAGCAGGAGAGCCTGGGCGCCCAGGTGAAGTTCAACAAGGCGCTCGCCAGCCAGCGTCTGGCCTGGGGCCTGGAATACGAGCATACCGACAACGAGCGCACCCGCTTCAAGGGGCCGACCGTGCCGGGGGATTTCGTCGGCTACAACGAGCTGAGCTTCCCCTCCACCACCACCGAGCGCAGTGCGCTCTGGGCCTTTGACGAGATCAAGTTCGGCGAGCGCTGGGTGCTGACGCCGGGAGCCCGCTACGACTACTACCGGATGAACCCGGATCAGGATCCCGCCTACACCGGCGAGAACCTCAAGCGTTTCTCCGAAGGGGAGTTCTCGCCCAAGCTGGGGCTGGTGTTCAAGGCGCACGAGGCGGCCAACCTGTTCGCCCAGTACAGCCACGGCTACAAGACCCCCATGTATGACAATGCCTTCTCGACCCTGAGCCACCAGGCATATGGCTATCGCATCGAGCCCAACCCGAACCTCAAGCCCGAGAGCAGCGACGGCATCGATCTGGGGGTGCGCGGCAGCCGTGGCGGGTTCAGCTATGAAGTGGCCACCTTCTACAACAAGTTTGAAGACTTCATCGAGTTGGCCGGGGTCGGCACCGAGGGCCGCACCGCGCTGTATCAGTATCAGAACCTGGACAAGGCGACCACCAAGGGGGCCGAGGCCAAGGCGGACTACTGGCTGAACGATCTGGTCAACGTCTGGGGCAACCTGGCCTACATCGAGGGCAAGGATGGCGAGGGCAACTACATCAACAGCCTGAGCCCCCTGAACGGCAGCGTCGGAGTGCGTCTGGAGCAGCCGAACTGGAACATCAACACCGCCCTGCGCTTTGCCGACGACATGGACAAGGTGGGCAAGGATGCGCGAGGCAACGACAACATCAAGAGCGCAGGCTGGGGCGTGGTGGATCTCTATGCCCAGTTCAAGCCGGTGCAGGACCTGCAGCTCAACGTGGGGGTGTTCAACCTGTTTGACAAGGAGTACGTGAGCTACGAGAGCATCACCGGCCTTGCCGCCACCGCGGATACCAGCAAGCAGACCGAGCCTGGCCGCAACCTCAGTGCACGGGTCAAGTACGTGTTCTGATGGTCGTGGACCAGCATGAAGGAAAAGGGGCCCTCGGGCCCCTTTTGTCATGAAGGTCGGCGTCTGCAAAAAAGAAACCCGCCAGGGGCGGGTGGAAGGATTGCAACACTCATCAGGAAGCGGTGTTACCCAATAGACAGGGGGATGTGACAAAGGTTCAACTTTATTGATATTTATGGTTTTTATCTGTCATGCTGCCTGGGGATCCCCGTCCCGAAATCGGTTATCATTTGTGCCCCTTGTCCCGCTGCCGAGCCCCTATGCCCGCGTTCTCCTGGTTAGCCCTGTTTTTTGGCGCCTTCTACTTCGTTTATGGCGCCTACCTGCCGTTCTGGTCGCTCTGGCTGGAAGGCATTGGGGTGAGGACTGAACAGATAGGGCTGTTGCTGGGGGTGGGCATGGCCATCCGTTTTGCCGGCAACCTGATGGTGATGGGGCGAGTCAAGGGTGCCGGCCAGTTGCTGCCCGTCACCCGCCTGCTCTGTCTGCTGAGTCTGCTGGCCTTCCTCGGTTTCTATCTGGGCCACAGCCTCTGGTGGCTGGTGGTGCTGACCCTAGCGGCCAACTTCATCTACCCGACCCTGATGCCCATGGGAGAGGCACTTGCCACCCGCATGGTGGTTCAGACCCACCTCGACTACGGCAAGGTGCGGCTGTGCGGCTCCTTTGCCTTTATCGTCGCCTCCACCCTGGTGGGGGCCCTGGTGGGCAACTTTGGCAGCGACTGGGTGCTGCACACCATGGTGGCCGGGCTGCTGATCATGCTGGGGCTCAGCCTGCTGCCGCTGCGACCCGCCCCTCGGGAGCTGCAAGGGGAGCGTGCCAAGGCCTCGCTGCTCGTCACGCTCAGGTCGGCCCCGGTGCGCCGCTTCCTGCTCATCACCGCCCTGCTGCAGGGGAGCCACGCGGCCTACTACGGTTTCAGCGCCATCTACTGGAAGAGCGCCGGCTACAGCGGCACCCTGATCGGGTATCTCTGGGCTCTGGGAGTGGTGGCGGAGATCGCCATGTTCGCCGCGGACAAGCGCTTCCTCCAGCGCTTCGGCGCCCAGACCCTGTTTCTGGTGGGGGCCCTTGGCTGTGTGGTGCGCTGGGTGCTGCTCGGCAGTTCTACCGACCTGGCGGTGCTGGTGCTAGGCCAACTGCTGCACGGGGTCACCTTCTGCGTCAGTCACCTCGGCGCCATCCGCTTCATGACCCGCCAGTTGCCCGCGGAGCAGCAGATCCCCACCCAGGCGCTCTATGCGGCCCTGGGTCTTGGCATGACGGTGGCGGCCCTGATGGCGATCTGCGGCGTGCTGTTCGAGCCGCTGGGGGGCGGCATCTTCTTTATCATGGTGCTGGTAGTGCTGCCGGTCTTCGTGTTGCGGCTGCGTGAAGAGAGCCCTGAACAGGGCCGATGACACAGGTCTGCCGGTCTCTGGCGCGGCAGACCTCCGACTTATCTGGACAAGGGAAGTAGAGAGATGCACCAAGGATGGCTGCTGATCGGGTTGTCGCTCGCCTATCTGGGCTTGCTGTTCCTCATCGCCTATGTGGCGGACAAGAACAAGCGCCGTCGCCCCAAGGGGCAGCCTCTGCTCTACAGCCTGTCGCTGGCGGTCTATTGCACCTCCTGGACCTTCTTCGGCACAGTGGGCCAGGCCAGCGAATCCCCCTGGTCGCCGGTGCCCATCTACCTGGGCCCCATGCTGGTGTTCCTGTTTGGCTGGCGCCTGCTGGCCCGCCTCATCCTGGTGGCCAAGCGCGAGCACATCACCTCCATCGCCGATTTCATTGCCGCCCGTTATGGCAAGTCCCAGCGCCTGGCCATGGTGATCAGCCTCATCGCCGTCATGGGGATACTTCCCTACCTGGTGCTGCAGCTCAAGGCGATCGTCACCGGGCTCGATCTGCTGATGGCCAACAGCACGGGGGTCAGCCCCACCAGCAACATGGCGGAGCTGGCGCTGGGTGTCACCCTGCTGCTGGCCCTGTTCAGCATTCTGTTCGGCACCCGCAACCTGGATGCCACCGAGCACCACAGGGGCATGGTGGTGGCCATCGCCTTCGAGTCCGTGGTCAAGCTGCTCGCCTTCATGGCGGTGGGGGGCTTTGCGCTCTGGCTCATCATCGCCAGACCGAGCGAGGCGCGTACCCTGGTGGCGGGCGACTTCCTCGATGCGGTGGTGGCGGTGACGCCGGGCGGCCTGCTGGAGCTCGCCATCTACACCCTGATCGCCATGTGCGCCGTCATCTGCCTGCCGCGCCAGTTTCACGTGACCGTGGTGGAGAACAACCAGGGGCAGGATTTGCACTGGGCCCGCTGGATCTTCCCCCTCTATCTCTTCCTGATGGGGCTCTTCATCTGGCCGCTGGCGCTGGCAGGCAAGCAGTGGGTCGGGGCAGACATGGCCTCGGATACCTATGTGATAAGCCTCCCCATGTCCCTCGGATTCGACGGCATGGCGATGCTGGCATTTCTCGGCGGTACCTCGGCGGCCACCGGCATGGTGATCGTCTGCACCATCGCCCTGGCCATCATGGTGAGCAACGATCTGGTGTTGCCGGTCCTGCTGCGCCGGGTCTGGCAACAGGGGCGGGACGAGCGCCTGATGCGGTTGCTGCTGCAGGTGCGTCGGGGCGCCATCTTGCTGATTTTGCTGGCGGCCTGGGCGCTCTATCTCTGGCTCGGGGATCTCACCAGTCTGTCGCGCATCGGTTATCTTTCGTTCGGGGCCGTGGCTCAGTTCGCACCGGCCCTGCTGCTCGGCCTGTACTGGCGTCATGGCAATCGCAAGGGGGTCTATCTCGGGCTCGCCCTCGGGGTCAGCCTCTGGTTCGTGACCCTGCTGGCGGAGAGCGGACTGCTGGCTGGCTCCCCTCTCGAAGCCCTGCTGGCGCCGCCGGACTGGCCGGCGGTGCGGGATCTGAGCCTGGGGGCCTGGTGCCTCTTCCTGAGTCTTCTGCTCAACCTGGTCGGCTATGTGGCGGGCTCCCTGCTGTCTCGGGCGGCGGTGAGCGAGCGGCTGCAGGCCGCCAACTTCGTCGGCAAGACGAGCCGGGATACCTCGGCGCTCTATCATGCGCGGGTCTCGGTGAAGGAGCTGGAGATGCTGGCAGCCCGCTTCGTCGGTTCCAGTCGGGTCAAGCGCGCCTTCGGCCGCTTCGCCGGCGAGCGGGGAGGCACCCTGGCGCCCCAGATGCAGGCCTCCGCCGAGCTCATCGCTCACACGGAGCGACTGCTGGCCGGGGTGTTCGGTACCTCGTCCGCCCGCCTGGTGCTGGCCTCCGCCCTGCAGGGACGCAACATGCAGCTCGAGGAGATCGCCACCATAGTGGACGAGGCCTCCGACATGTTCCGCTTCAACCGCGGCCTGTTGCAGGGGGCAATCGAACACATGGGGCAGGGGATCTCCGTGGTGGACAGGGAGCTCAGGCTGGTGGCCTGGAACCGACGCTACATCGAGCTGTTCTCCTATCCCCCCGGTCTCATTCAGGTGGGCCGTTCCATCGAGGAGATCATCCGCTACAACGCCGGACAGGGGCTGTGCGGCCAGGGAGACATCGAGGCCCAGGTGGCGCGGCGGGTTGCCTTCATGAAGCGTGGCAGCCCCCATGTCTCGGCGCGGGAGCGTCCCGATGGCCGGGTCATCGAGATGCAGGGCAACCCCATGCCTGCGGGGGGCTTTGTCATGACCTTCACCGATATCACCCCGTTCAGGGCGGCGGAGCGGGTGCTGCGGGAAGCGAACGAGCACCTGGAGGCGCGGGTGGCCGAGCGCACCCACGAGCTCTCCGAACTCAACCGCCAACTGCTGCTGGTAAACCAGCAGGTGGAGAGGGCCAACCAGTCCAAGAGCCGGTTCCTTGCGGCGGTGAGCCACGACCTGACCCAGCCGCTGAACGCGGCCAAGCTCTTTACCTCCTCCTTGCTGGAGATGCTGCCCCCGGAGGACGAACCGGCTCGCATCGCTCGTCACATCGACGACGCCCTGGGGGCGACCGAGGATCTCATCACGGATCTGCTGGACATCTCGCGCCTCGAGGCGGGCAAGTTCAAGGCGAAGAAGCTCGATTTCGCCCTGAGCGATGTACTGGACAATCTCAAGGCGGAATTCGGCGTGCTGGCCCAGGCCGGTGGGATCCAGTTCTCCGTGGTGGAGAGCCGCCTTGCGGTCTACAGCGATGTGCGCTTGCTGCGGCGGGTGTTGCAGAACTTCCTCACCAACGCATTTCGCTACAACCCCGGCGGTCGGGTGCTGCTCGGCTGTCGCCGCATGGGGGATAAGGTGCGCATCGAGGTGTGGGACAACGGCCCCGGCATCCCGGAGGGCAAGCAGGAGGCGATCTTCGACGAGTTTTCCCGCCTCGATCACTCCCGCACCGCCAGGGAGCAGGGACTTGGCCTCGGGCTCGCCATCGCCCGCGGCATTTCGCAGGTGCTGGGTCATCAGCTCTCCCTGCGCAGCTGGCCCGGAGCGGGGTCCGTCTTTGCCATCACCCTGAACCTCGCGACCCGGCCCGTCATCCCCAGCCAGGTGACGACCCCGGCCTTGCGAGACAGTCAGCTGGAAGGGGTCAGGATCCTTTGCATCGACAACGAGGAGGATATCCTCATCGCGATGGCGTCCCTGCTGGGACGCTGGGGCTGCGAGGTGCGCTGTGCCCAGAGCCAGGAGCAGGCGGAAGAGATCATTGGCGGCGGCTTCCTTCCTGCGCTGGTGCTGTCGGATTATCACCTGGATGACGGCAAGACAGGGTTGCAGGCGCTGCACATGATCAGGCTGGCCCACGGCAACGGTATCGGCGGCATCATCATCAGTGCGGATCGCAAGAGCGAGTTGCAGGCACAGATCCGTGAGCACGGCTTCGGCTACGTGAGCAAACCGGTCAAACCTCTCAAGCTGCGCGCCCTGATGAACAGCCTGCTGATGCCGGTTCAGTGACTGGTCTCACAGAATCGAGCATTGGCTGAACATTTTCTGGATGCCATCCAGACGTCATGATCGCCGATGATTGCGCCTCTTTCGTCGCCATTTTCCAGATTTGGTGATAATTGAGTCTTGTTGGGTGTCACTTTTGGCAGGTGGCACCCGGGCGACTCTCCTCTATAGTCATTCGGCGATTATTTTTGTCGCAAATCAAGTTGTGCAAAAAGGCAAACCGGATGAAAGTCCGGGACGCAAAGCTTCCGGTCTAAGGGTCTGCGTACCTAGGATAGCGGGGCCACCACAGGTTGTATCGTCCATGGGCCAAGCCATGGTTGCGATGTTGTCTGCGTTACCTGGCAGGTTGCGTTGCCTTTTTCGTTGTTAATTCCAATAACGAAATAAGGAAGTTCAAATATGTTAAGTCCAAAACTTTCCCTGCTGGCGCTTCTGGTCGGGGGGCTTTGCACTACCTCCGCCTTCGCCGCTGCCCCGGGCAAACCCACCATTGGCTCCGGCCCCACCAAGTTTGCCATCGTTGAAGTCAATCAGGCCGCTTCGGCCTACAACCAGCTGGTGACCGTCCACAAGGATGGCGCTCCCGTCAGCGTGACCTGGAACCTCTGGTCCGGTGACGTCGGACAGACCGCCAAGGTACTGCTCGACGGCAAGGAGGTGTGGTCAGGCCCGGCCTCCGCCGCGGGTACCGCCAACTTCAAGGTCACCAAGGGGGGGCGTTACCAGATGCAGGTGGCCCTGTGCAACGCCGATGGCTGCACCCTTTCCGACAAGAAGGAGCTGATGGTCGCCGATACCGACGGCAGCCACCTGGCGCCGCTCAATGCGCCCCTCAAGGAGAACAACAAGCCCTACGCCAACAAGTCCGGCAAGGTGGTGGGGGCCTACTACGTGGAGTGGGGTGTCTATGGTCGCAAGTTCACCGTGGACAAGATCCCGGCCCAGAACCTGACCCATATCCTCTACGGCTTCACCCCCATCTGCGGTGGCAACGGCATCAACGACAGCCTCAAAGAGATCTCCGGCAGCTTCGAGGCGTTGCAGCGCTCCTGTGCGGGCCGCGAAGACTTCAAGGTCTCCATCCATGATCCCTGGGCGGCGATCCAGATGTCTCAGGGCAACCTCAGCGCCTGGGATGAGCCCTACAAGGGCAACTTCGGCAACCTGATGGCCCTCAAACAGGCCCACCCGGACCTCAAGATCCTGCCGTCTGTCGGCGGATGGACCCTCTCCGATCCCTTCTATTTCCTGGGTGACAAGACCAAGCGCGATACCTTCGTCGCCTCGGTCAAAGAGTTCCTGCAGACCTGGAAATTCTTCGACGGCGTGGACATCGACTGGGAGTTCCCGGGCGGACAGGGGGCCAACCCCAGCCTGGGCGGCCCGAATGACGGCGCTACCTATGTGGTGCTGATGAAGGAGTTGCGAGCCATGCTCGATGAACTGGAAGCCGAGACCGGCCGCCAGTATGAGCTGACCTCGGCCATCAGCGCCGGCGGTGACAAGATTGCCAAGGTGGATTATCAGGCGGCCCAGCAGTACATGGACCACATCTTCCTGATGAGCTACGACTTCAGCGGCGCCTTCGACCTGACGAATCTGGCCCACCAGACCAACCTCTTTGCCTCCAGCTGGGATCCGGCCACCAAGTACACCACCGACAAGGGCGTCAAGGCGCTGCTGGGTCAGGGGGTGACACCGGGCAAGATAGTGGTGGGGGCGGCCATGTATGGCCGTGGCTGGACCGGAGTGAAGAACTACCAGGCCGGCAACCCCTTCACCGGCACCGCCACCGGACCGGTGAGCGGTACCTGGGAAAATGGCGTGGTGGATTACCGCGACATCGTCAACAACCGCATGGGCGCAGGCTGGGAGCAGGGCTATGACGAGTCGGCCGAGGCCCCCTATGTCTTCAAGGCCAGCAGTGGCGACCTCATCACCTTTGACAACGACCGCTCGGTCAAGGCCAAGGGGCAGTACGTGCTGGCGAACCAGCTCGGCGGTCTGTTCGCCTGGGAAATTGATGCGGACAACGGCGACATCCTCAACGCCATGCACGAGGGGCTGGGCCACGGCGAGGGTACGCTGCCGCCGGTCAACAAGCCGCCGGTTGCCAATGCCGGCAGCGATCTGAGTGCCACCGGTCCGGCCGAGGTGACCCTCAACGGCAGCGCCTCCCATGATCCGGAAAACGGGGCGCTGACCTACAGCTGGAAACAGGTCTCCGGACCCCAGGCCAGCCTGCTGGATGCCACCCAGGCCAAGGCCCGTGTGGTACTGGATGCCGTCAGCAGCGACATCAATCTGGTGTTCGAGCTGACCGTGACCGACGATCAGGGGCTCTCGGCCAAGGATCAGGTGGTGGTCACCAACAAGGCGCCGCAGCCGAACCTGCCCCCCGTGGTCAGCGTACCGGCCAGTGCGACCGTCGAGGCCGGCAAGCAGGTGAGCATCAAGGCCACCGCTTCCGACCCCAATGGTGATGCCCTGAGCTATCAGTGGACAGTGCCGGCCGGACTCAGCGCCACCGGTCTGGACAGCGCGACCCTGGTGGTCACGGGCTCGAACGTGACCAGTGATACGGCCTACGATCTGACCCTGGTGGTCACCGACGGGGCGCTGGATGCCACAGCCGTTACCCGCCTGACCGTCAAGCCGGCCAGTACAGGTGGTGGCTGCGAGGCCAGCGATCCGGATGCGGCCAACCATCCTGCCTGGAGTGCTGGTACCGTCTACAACACCAATGACAAGGTGAGCCACAAGCAACTGGTGTGGCAGGCCAAGTATTGGACCCAGGGCAACGAGCCGAGCCGCACCGCCGATCAGTGGAAACTGGTGAGCCAGGTGCAACTGGGTTGGGATGCCGGAGTGGTCTACAACGGCGGTGATGTCACCAGCCACAACGGCCGCAAGTGGAAGGCCCAGTACTGGACCAAGGGCGATGAGCCCGGCAAGGCCGCCGTCTGGGTCGATCAGGGCGCGGCGAGCTGCAACTGATCTGCCGTGATGAGAAATGGGGCCGAGGGCCCCATTTTTGTCTTGCTGCGTGGTCGGGTGTCTCTTCCTGTCAGGGGAAAGGCGCACTCGCTTTGTCAAAAAGGCCCGTCAGGGCCTTTTTTCATGGTTTGTCACCGGTTTACAGCGGTTTTTGCCACAGGCTGAGCAGCAGATCCTGCTCGAGGGCGTCGGGCCCCTGGTGGGTGAAGGCGTGGCGCTGCTCGCCGCTGGCACGCCAGCCGAGGCGACTGGTCTCCAGAATGTGCTCGCGCAGGCCCTGATCCAGCGCCGTACTGAACTGGGCGCGTTGCTGGGCAACACTGACAAGCCCGGTGAGGGCGGGCCAACTCAGGGGATGTTCCATGCTCACCGGATTGAGGCTGACGCGCAATTGCCACTGATGGCGAGGGCCTGGCTGCACGTGGAGCAGATAGCCGCCCGGCGCCAGCCAGCTGACCAGGAGTTCCGTCTTGACCTTGAGGTCGTTGACCAGCAGCACCTGGGCCGTGCCAGGCAGTAGCGGGGCGCGCGCCGGGTCGGCGATGACGAACTGGCCTTCCGGTTGCGCCTTGTTGGCGGCGAAGATGGCATTCTTGGCCAGATCGAAACCGCCGACATGCCAGCCGGACAGCCGCTCAGCCAGGGCGCGGCAGTAGTACCCCTCGCCACAGCCGAGGTGGACAAGCTCGCGCTCGCCAAGAGGAGCGAGCAGGTTCGCCATGGCGTCCACCAGAGGCAGCTGGTGGCCTTGTTCCAGGAAGCGGCGCTTGGCGCGCAGCAGGGCCCGGCTGTCACTGTCCTTGGGGTTCTTCTTGCCGGGGATGAGGTCCAGATAGCCTTCCGGTGCGGGATCGAAGTGGTGCTTGTTGTCGCAATAGACCCCGCGGGAGGCGGCATGAAGGTGCAGGGGGCTGCGGCAAAGGGGGCATTGAAGGTGCATAGAAGTTCTCTTGGCGAAGGCCATGACGGCGGGGCGTTCGGGATTATAGGGGAGAGGATCGGAAAAGGCTGCCATGGGCAGCCTTTTTATCCAACGGCGCTGTGCGGGCGCCGTCGGCGGAACCCGGTCAGCGGGTACCAAACACCACTATGGTCTTGCCGTGGGCGGAGATGAGCTCCTGCTCTTCCAACATCTTGAGGATGCGGCCGACGGTTTCACGGGAGCAGCCGACGATCTGGCCTATCTCCTGGCGGGTGATCTTGATCTGCATGCCATCCGGGTGGGTCATGGCATCCGGCTGTTTGGCCAGGTTGAGCAGGGTCTGGGCAATGCGGCCTGTCACGTCCAGGAAGGCGAGGTTGCCGACCTTCTGGCTGGTGTGTTGCAGGCGCTTGGCCATTTGACCGGATAGACGCATCAGGATGTCCGGGTTGACCTGGATCAGCTGACGGAACTTCTTGTAGGAGATCTCGGCGACTTCACAGGCGCCTTTGGCACGCACCCAGGCGGAACGCTCCGGATTCTCGTTCTCTTCGAACATCCCCATCTCGCCCAGGAAATCCCCCTGATTCAGGTAGGAGAGGATCATCTCCTTGCCTTCGTCATCCTTGATTAGGACGGCGACGGTGCCCTTGACGATGTAGTAGAGGGTTTCCGCTTTTTCACCGGCGTGGATCAGGGTGCTCTTGGCGGGATACTTATGAATGTGGCAATGCGACAAGAACCACTCAAGGGTGGGATCGCTTTGCGGTTTGCCAATGATCATGAGACTTCCTCTGTAGTGTCATTTTTATGGACTGTGCGTCCAGGCAAGTTGCCAAGCTTGCCATTCCTTACTCTTTGGTCGCAGTAGAATAAGAGCCTTTGCCTGTGCTGACAAGGCTTTGGGGTTTTGCCGTCCACCGGTGAGCCGCCATTTGCTGCGTCGTCCGGGGCATTCTAGGCAAGAAGAGGAGGTCGGATGTTGATTTCGATCTATTTCCCTTTGGGTCGTCGTCCGTTTCGCAGGAGAGGCTGCTGTCGCCACAAACGGGGCTTTATCGTCGGGAACGGGCAAGATCCTGGCGCATGTGCCACTCGACCCCGGCTTGAGGTATGCTATGGGCGTTAGAACCGTCGTCATTGAGAGGAAAGTGAGAGATGAAAGCCAAGGTCAGCTGGGTGGAAGGCATGAAGTTTGTGGGGGAGAGCGAGTCCGGTCATCAGGTGACCCTGGATGGCGCCAACCCGGGTGAAGGTGCCAGCCCGATGGAGATGATCCTGCTGGCTGTCGGCGGTTGCAGCTCCATCGATGTGGTCTCCATCCTGGAGAAGGCTCGTCAGTCCGTGACCGCCTGCCATGTCGAACTGGAAGGGACCCGCGCCGATACCGTTCCCCGGGTATTTGAGCAGATCCACCTCAAGTTCGTGGTGACCGGCAAGGGGCTGGCGGAGAAGCAGGTCGCCCGTGCGGTGGATCTGTCCATGGAAAAATATTGTTCAGTTTCCCTGATGTTGGAAAAAGCGGTAGAAATTACCCATAGTTATCAAATTCTTGAGGGTTGACCGCTATAGTTTGTCCCGTCGATAACGCCATGACATAAGGAAAGTGCGATGAAAAAAATGATGATGTTGCTTCCCCTGTTCGGTCTGGCCGCCTGCAGCATGCCGCAGCCGACCCAGTATCAATACAGCCAGTATCAGTGCGGGGAAGAGTTGCTGGCCATCACCTATGATGCCCAGGCCGACATGGTGCAGTTCCCTTATGCCGGTGTCTATCACAAGCTGGGGCGCATCGAGTCGCCCAAAGAGACTGCCAGCTATTCCGACGGGGTGACTACCTTCTCCCGTCAGGACAAGCAGGCTACCCTGGTCAAGAGCGGTGTGACCCAGCTGACCTGCGAGTTGAAGTGACCCTGATGCCGTCACGGCGTGCATGGAAAACGGCCTGCGTGAAGCAGGCCGTTTTTGTTGAAAGAGACATCACTCTGACGGTAGCGAGCCCAGCAGCTGGGCGGCCAGTTGCTGGCTAAGCTGGCCACGGGCTTCCTCTGCGACAGGCGCGTCGCTGGCGAGCTGGATGGCGCTGCTCCATACAGCTTTCTGGCTATGCCCGTCGAGCAGCACGACGGCCAGGGTCCCCTTGCGGGCATTGGCGGCGGCGTTCAGGCCCGGTGTCATGCCGAGGCGGGAGAAGATCTCGCCATCGCTCATGTCCTGGCTGCCAGCTACCCCGATGGCGACCCAGACGTCGGCCTCATCCAGGGGAACGCTGCGCCAGCCTTTGCCGTCCAGTTGCCGGATGACGGCCTGCTGTACCGGCTCGAGCCAGGACGCGGCGCTGTTGCCCGCATACTGGAACTGTTCGGCCAGCGCATAGCGTGGTGTCGTCCCGTAGGTCCAATGCTCCGCCGGGCGAACCACCATGGTGCCCGTTTCGACCGTGGGTGCGGCGGGGCCGGAGCTGCAACCGCCCAGCAGGGTTGCCAGCGTGAATGAGAGAAGTGCAGCGCGCATCATTAAGCTCCTTGGCTCAGGTGATCTTGCCCGTTTCGATCAGTTGCTGGATCAGGGGGCGCAGGATCAGTTCCATTGCAAAGCCCATCTTGCCACCCGGCACGACGATGGTGTTCATCCTGGACATGAAGGCGCCGTCTATCATCGACAGCAGGTAGGGGAAGTCCACCTGCTTGATGCCCCGAAACCTGATCACCAGCATACTCTCGTCCAGGCTGGGTATCACCTTGGCGCTGAAGGGGTTGGAAGTATCGACGGTCGGCACCCGCTGGAAGTTGATGTGGGTGCGGGAGAACTGCGGCGTGATGAAGTTGATGTAGTCGTCCATGGAACGCACGATGGAGTCGGTCACCGCCTCGCGGGAGTGGCCGCGTTCCGAGGTGTCGCGAATGAGCTTCTGGATCCACTCCAGGTTGACGATGGGCACCACGCCGATGAGAAAGTCCACGTGCCGCGCCACGTTGTGTTCCCCCGTGACCACGCCGCCATGCAGTCCTTCGTAGAACAGCAGATCCGTCTCGCCGGGCAGATCCTGCCAGGGGGTGAAGGTGCCAGGCATCTGGTTGAAAGGCACTGCCTCGTCGAAGCTGTGCAGATAGCGCCGGTACTGGCCTGTGCCGCTCTGGCCATACTCCTGGAAAAAAGACTCGAGCAGACCGAAGTCGTTGGCCTCCGGGCCGAAGTAGCTGATATGCCGCCCCTGCTCCCGGGCCTTGCGGATAGCCACGTCCATCTCGGGCCTGGTGTAGCGGTGAAAACTGTCCCCCTCGACCACGGCCGCCTTGTATCCAAGCTGGTGGAACATGGAGCGAAAGGCGTTGGTGGAGGTGGAAGTACCGGCACCGGACGAACCGGTGACCGCGATGATGGGATGCTTGGCGGACATAGAATTCTCTCTTCCTTGGGAGTTCCGTTATAAGGGGTGGCCCAAAGTGCGGTCAAGTGCGCCGTCATCCTCCCGCTGCCCCCACGCTTCCCGGCAATAGCGGTGAACAAGGGCTGCCCTGTGCTCTGGGTACGTTGGAATAGGTGCTGCTGGGTGGCGAACTGGTCATGCGGCCTGATGATGTGAGCTGGATAGGTGGAGGGCGGGGTGAGCCGCCCGATAAGCCGTGACCGCGTTACGCTTGGGGGAAGTCGTCAGTGGGTGACTTGCTTAAATGAGTCTTTGGGACGACATTGACACTTTCGTGCAGCTCGCTGTAGACAAGCACGGCGCTACCTTGTAGCAATTGTTGCCTGACTGCTTCGACCTTGTCGGTCAGGCTGACATCCTGTTCACCGTATTCGGTGCCTTCTTGCAGCACAAAGTGTTCGAGCAGGTTGGTGAGGGTGTCCGGCTCCAGTTCTTGCCAGGGGATAATCATGATTTCATCTTCACTCAGTGGGTTGCGGATATTGTCGGTGTCTGGTCGGCAAGCGCAAGGGATTTGTCTCGTTTTGGACGAGGGGTGCCATGCAATCCATTGACGCACGCCGACCCTCCAGTCAATTCGAACAGCACCTGTTCGATGCCCGCCGCCGCGCCCTGAGCGCCGGTTTGCGCTGGTACTGGGTCATCAATCTCATCGCCCTCGTATTTCTGCTGACCCGCTTCTACATCTATCGGGATGCACACCTGGTACTGGTCGGCAACCTGCCCTGGTCCTACAAATGGCAGCTCTTTGCCATGATAGGTGTTGGCCTGCTGCTGCCGCTCGGGTGGGGCTGGCTCTCCCGTCAATCCCATGCCATCTGGCTGGTGTCCCTGTGCGTCTGTGCCCTGGCCTGGGGGCTGGCCTGGGCCATGGTGGGTTACACCATCTCGATCGTCGACTTGAAGGGGGGCTTCAGTTTCATTTTCAACATGGTCAGTCTGTTGCTGCTGACCGGTCTCGTCGCCGCGTATTGCGATGTGCGGCTGTTTTACGCACTGGTGTCGGTCCCCCTGCTGTTCTTGTTGGTGAGAGCCTCCTGGAGTCCTGAGCCCTTTGTTCTGGTCAACACCATAGTGGTCGGGGTCTTGCTAGTGGTGCTGGAGACGGGACGGCGCATGCTCAACGGCTGGTTCGAGCTTGCGGTGTCAAGGGAACACGACAACCTGATGCTGGCAAACAAGATGAATGCCATGGCCAACCGGGATCCCCTGACCGGCATAGCCAACCGTCGCCACTTCGATCAGGCGTGCAAGCGTGCCATTGCGCAAGGCACCACCCAGGATGTACCGCTCACCGTGATCCTGCTCGATGTGGATTTCTTCAAGCGCTACAACGATCGCTATGGGCATCAGGCGGGGGATGAGTGCCTGATCCTGGTGGCCGAGTGCCTGGAGGAGAGTGTGCGGGAGCCCGGCGATCTGGTGGCGCGCTACGGGGGAGAGGAGTTCGTGGTGTTGCTGCAGGAGACGACGCTGGCCGGTGGCCAGGAGGTGGCGGAGCGCATTCGCGCCACTCTGGCGGCCAGGGCTCTGCCCCATGAGGATTCCGACGTAGCCCCCCACCTCACCCTGAGCCAGGGGATAGCCCAGTGGCGAGCCGGGGAGAGCCTCGTCATGTTGCTCGAGCGGGTCGATGGCGCCCTCTATCAGGCCAAGGAAGAGGGGCGCAACGGTTATCGGCTCGCACCCTGAGTCTGTTGCCGCAACCACTGGCTGATGCGCTCATCCAGCCAGAAACGGGGGCGCCAGGGAGAGCCGTGCAGGAAGCCCACGTGGCCGCCCTGGCGGCTCAGCTCGTAGCGCACCAGAGGGGAGAGCTGCTCCGCCGCCGGAATGACGGCATCGGTCATGAAGGGATCGTCGGCGGCGTGAATGACGAGGGTCGGGATGGGAATGCGGGCCAGCAGGCTCAGGCCGGAGCAGGTCTGGTAGTAGTGATCGGCGCTTTCGAAACCATGGAGCGGTGCCGTCACCAGCTCGTCGAACTCCCTCAGTGTGGCGATGCGGGTGATCTGGGTCGGCTGCCAGCGCGCCCGTGCCGCGCTCTGGCGCCGGATCTTGCTTTGCAGGTTGGTTCGCATAGTCCGCAGCAGGTAGTTCTGATAGACCCGTGAGAAGCCCTGATTGACCCGATCGGCACAGCTTGCCAGTTGCAGCGGTGCCGATACTACTACCGCCGCTTTCAATGGTGCCGGGCAGGCCCGCGCCAGCAGATTGACCAGCATGTTGCCCCCCAGGGAATAGCCGATGGCGACCAGGGGACGGCCAGGAAAACGCCGCCCCAGCTCGGCAATTACCGCCTGGGCGTCCTCGATGGCGCCCGAGTGATAGGCCTGCAGCAGCCGGTTCGGCTCGCCACTGCACCCCCGAAAGTGCATCAGCACCGCCTCGTTCCCTTGCCGCTGCAGGTGGGCAAAGAGCCCCTTGGCATAGTGGGAGTGAATGCTCCCCTCCAGTCCGTGGAACACCACCACCAGGGGTTGTTCATCCTGGCCGGGTTCGCCGCTCCAGGCCAGATCAACGAAATCGCCGTCCGGGAGTTCGAAGCGCTCCTGGATGAAGCGGGCAGGCGAGCGGCGCAGCCACTTGGGCAAAATGGTTTGCAGATGGGGGTTGCGGGCCCACCAGGGGGCGTGAAAGTGGCTTTCTGTCAACATGCAACGACTCGGAAGAGCAGGGAGGAAAAGGGGGCGGCGAGCCCTTGGCTCGCCGCGACATCAGGCCAGCAGACGATCGTGGTGCTCGGCGCCGCGCAGCATGGCCTGGATAAGTTCGTTGGCTTCAAACTTGGTGAGCGCCTCGTGGGCGCCGACCTGATGGGCCCGCTCCACGCTGATCTCGCTGGAGAGGGAGGTGTGCAGGATGATGTAGGCTCCCGCCAGCTTGGCATCGCTCTGCACCTCGAAGGCCAGCTCGTAACCATCCAGTCCCGGCATCTCGATATCGCTCACCAGGATGTCGATCCGCTTGCCCTGGGAGACCCGGGTCTGCATCAGGGTGAGGGCGTCGCGTCCGTTGGTGCAGACCTCGTAGGGGATGTTGATGTAATCGAGCGCCGCCATGAGCTGGCGACGGGCGACAGAGGAGTCGTCTACCAGCAGGATCCGCATCGGCTTGAGCCGCTCGCGCTGCACGTCGGTCAGCACGGGGTAGAGATGGCTGGGATCGTCCGGATAGACCCGCGACAGGATGAGTTCCACATCCAGCAACTGGATCAACTGATCTCCCACCCGGGTCACGCCGGTGACGAAGACGTTCTGTCCCAAGGAGGGAGGGGGCGGCTCGATGTCACGCCAGTTGCACTCGGTGATCTTGTCGATGCCCCGCACCAGAAAGCCCACCAGGGTGCGGCGGCAATCGGTGATGATGATGAAGCAGCGGGGCATCTCCTCCCGGCTGATGGGGCGGTAGCCCACGGCCATTGCCATGTCGATCACCGGGATGGTGGTGCCGCGCATGCTGGCGGCCCCGAGCACGGTGGGATGGGATTGTGGCAGGGCGGTGAGCTGGGTGTAGGGCACGATCTCCTTCACCTTGAGGGTACCGATGGCGAAGGATTGTCTGGCAGAGAGGTGGAACAGCAACATGCCCTGGGATTGGTTGGCCTTGCTCGTCATGGCGGATGTCCTGTTGATCTAGTCGGTGACGGTCAATCGGGTGTTCAGCATAAAGGATGGTGACATGAATGACTCCTTTGTTGTTAGCGGCGGTGAGCCGCAAAACTGGATTTCTTTTGCCATCCTTTTATGCCTCTCTTATCGGGTCGCGGAAGGCTGAGGGGAGAGGGGCGCCCCGAGCCATTGCAGATGAGCCTCGGCCAGCGCGCTTTCATCCCGATAACCCAGCCTGCTCACCACCTGTGACGGCGTGCTGCCGCTTCGCAGCAGGCGAATCCCCTGCAACAGTTGCCACTGATCCTTCAGTGCCCGGGCGTCCGGGCCCTCGAGACCGCGAGTACCCAGCAGGGTCTGCCAGGCAGCCACGCTATCCGGCTGCGCTCTGGCCAGGGCTTGCCAGGCATCTTGCAATGCCTGATCTCCCAGTGACGAGATGGTGCAGCCATGCAACTCATCCCCCACCACTTGCAGCCGCTGCCCATAGGGGCCTTGCCAGTCGCGGGGGCGTGACCAGGCCGCCAGGCTGTCCAGCAGTGCGTCCATCAACGGGCTTGCCTGCAACCAGCCAGCCTGGGCGGGCTGGGGCACCCGCACGGAGCAGGCCAGCAGATCATGCTGGCAGCCAGCCAGAGGGGTGAAGGCGGCGAGGGCATCGGCACAGAGCCAGAAGTGGCTGCCAGGTGTCAACAACAGCTCATGGGCACCCAATTTCAGCAGCGCCGCCCCCTGGGTGACGCGCAGCAATTGGCCCATGGGGGAGCGCTTGCGGGGGCCGACCTGAAGGGTGGAAGTGGAAAAATGCTGATATTCGATGGCGTGATGCATGTAAAAACCCTGATATGATGCTGCCTGGAGGTAACAAAAATGGAAACCAGACGTAAAAAACGCTTCATTGCCGGGGCGGTTTGCCCGGCGTGCGGCAAGATGGACACCATGATGCTGTATATGGAGCATGGAGTCGAGAAGGTGACCTGTGTCGAGTGCGGGGATACCCAGGTGCAGACCCAGGAGCAGGTGGACAAGGTGACGCGCGAGGCGGAGCAGGTGATTGGGGTGTTTCGTCCCGAGTGAGTGCCATGCCTCAAGGTGATGGTACGTCGGTCAGGTTGGTCGCTGTTGATGACTTTTTCATCACACTGAAGCCGGGCCGACCATATGCTTGTCTGCCTTTTTGAGGTATTCTGAGCCCGTTTTTTTCTATCCGCAGGATCCCTGACATGAAAGTAGCTCCCCTGAGCGTGGTTACGCTGGAATACACGGTCACCGACGAACACGGTGAAGTCATCGACACCACTGTCGGTAAAGAGCCGCTGGTGTATCTGCACGGTACCCGTTACCTGGTCTCCGGCCTCGAAGCCGAGCTGGAAGGTCGCAGCGTGGGCGAGGCGTTCGACGTCACCCTGACGCCGAACCAGGCCTATGGCGAGTACGACGAGAATCTGGTGCAGGAAGTGCCCGGCGAGCTGTTCGACGGTATGGAAGTGTCTGAAGGGGATACTTTTGTGGCCGAGACCGACGACGGCCACCGCCCGGTGACCGTCATCGAGGTGTCCGAGGAGTTCATCAAGGTGGACGGCAATCATCCCCTGGCTGGCGTGACCCTGGGCTTCAAGGTCGAGATCAAGGACGTGCGTGCCGCGACCGCCGAAGAGCTGGCCCATGGCCATGTGCACGGCGCTGGTGGCTGCGGTCACGATCATGGTCATGACCATGATCACGGCCATGATCACGATCATGACCACGGTGGCTGCTGTGGCGGCCATGGTCACAACCATGCACACGATCACGGCGACGATCACGGTCACGGTGGTTGCTGCGGTGGTGGCGGTTGTGGTGGCAAGGGCCATCAGCACTGATCACGGCCTGGCCGATGATAAAAAAACCCGCGCATGGCGCGGGTTTTTTTATGGCTGGCACTCATCAGTAGTGCGGTGGCGGCGTCTCTTCGGCCATGCTGGCGATCTGGCTCGGCTGTACGCTCTGCAATTTATCCACCAGTAGATGGATCTGGTGTTTGAGCCGGTCCAGCTCGCGACCCTGGGTGGTGACCTCGTCGTTGAGCTGCTCCACCGTGTATTCGGCAAAAGCGAGGCGGCTTTCCAGGGTTTCGAGGCGTTCGTTTAGTTGCTGACTCATGGGCCTTTTGGTCCTTACTTGATAGTCCAGATTTCAGCCAGGCCACTGGAGCTGGCACTGACGAGGTGGTTATTGTCGCGCAAAGCCACGCCATAGACCACAGCGCTCGGTGGTTTCACCTTGGGATGGGGCGAGACGCGCCAGCTCTGCAACGGCTGGCCGTCACTCACCTGCCACAGAGTGAGCTGGCGGGAGGGGGCGCCGGTGATGAGCCAGTTGCCGCCGTTGGCGAAGCGGGCGCTGGTGTAGACCTCGAAGCGGTGATCATATTGCAACCTGCTGTGCTCCTTGCCGGTTTTGAGATCCCAGATGCTGGCCTGGCGACTGTCTGCGGTGAAGGCGAAGCGTCCGGACGGATCCAGCCTCGCCATCACGACTCGCCCGGCGTGGTTGAAGCGCCACACCACCTGGCCCGTGCGGGTATCCCACAGATAGGCGCTGTAATCGTTGCCGCCGGTGAGGGCATAGCGACCATTGGGGGAGAGATCCACCGTGTTGACCTGTTCGGTGTGGCCGAGAAATTGCAACCGGCGTCCGGTCTGGGTGTCGACCACTTCCGCCTTGCCGTCTTCACGGCCGATGAGCACCTGGCGGCCATCCGCCGAGATCGCCGCATCGCGCAGGCGGGATTCTGGCAGGGAGTAGTAGCCCTGGGAGCGGCCATCCTGCAAGCGCCAGATGGCGAAGGTGTGCTGGGTGGCGGTGATGGCATGGCTGTCATCGGGGGAGAAGCGGGTCAGGGTGACGTACTCCTCCTGGTCGTCGCTCTGGCGCCAGCGCCAGCGCTCCTTGCCCTGTTCCAGATCCCACACCACAGTGCCCTGACTCAGGCTGGAGACGAGCGCGAGCTTGCCGGAACTGGCGAGATCCGCGCTCAGCAGACCCTGGTTGGCGAGGTGGATCTGCTGGCTGGGAAGTGAGCGTTGTTCGCACCCCGTCAGCATCAGGCAAATACCGATGAGATAAATGGCACTTTTGATCATTTTTCCTGTCTCATGCTTTCGTTACCTGCGATCACGGCGTTAGTATAAGGCGCTTATCACGATAAACCTCTCATTTCACGAAGGAACCGAGAGCGGTATTTAGAGTTTTGGAGAAACTGATGAACAATTTTCTGAAGGTGTCCCTGTTGGCTGCGGCGGTTGCCGTCGGTCTGACTGCTTGCCAAAAAGATGAGAAACCTGCTGCGACCAACACCGCAGAGGTCAAGGCAGAAGCCAGCAAGCCGGCAGAGGCCCCCAAGGCTGAGGCCAAGAGCTTTGAAGAGCAATCCGGCTATGCGATCGGCCTCTCCATGGGTCGTTATATCGCCAATACCCTGGAGCGCCAGCAGGAGCTCGGCATCAAGCTGGACAACACCGTGATCCTGAAGGGTGTCACCGACGGTCTGGGCAAAGAAGCCAAGATGACCGACGAGGAGATCCAGAAGGTTCTGCAGGAATACGACGCCAAGATCAACGAGCTGACCAAGGCGAAGGCCGACAAGGATGCCGTGGAAAACCTGAAGAAGGGTGAAGAGTTCCTGGCTGCCAACGCCAAGAAAGAGGGCGTGAAGAGCACTGAGTCCGGCCTGCAATATCAGGTCGAGAAGATGGGTGACGGCGCCAAGCCGAAGGCCACCGACATCGTCAAGGTACACTACACCGGTACCCTGACCGACGGCACCAAGTTTGACAGCTCCGTCGATCGCGGCGAGCCGGCTACTTTCCCGCTCAACCAGGTGATCCCGGGCTGGACCGAAGGGGTGCAACTGATGCCGGTCGGCTCCAAGTTCAAGTTCTTCCTGCCGTCCAAGCTGGCCTATGGCGAGCACGGTGCAGGCTCCATCCCGGCCAACGCCGTGCTGGTATTTGACGTAGAGCTGCTGGCCATCGAAAAACCGGCTGCCGATGGCGACAACGCCAAGAAATAAGCTCAAAGCACCATAAAAACGGCTCCCCAGGGAGCCGTTTTTGCTTGTGTATTGTCGCAATCCCCCGGATAAAGCGATGAGGCCGTCTTGAGTGTGTGGCGGCTAGCCCCCAGAATAGACAACAAAATCAAGCGCAAGGATGGATCTCGTGGCTGAAAGCAAACCCCGTGTCCTGTTGGTGGAAGATACCCGCAGTCTGGCGGTCGTCTATGAGCAGTATCTGGCCCAGGATGGCTACGAGGTGCAGCTGGCAGATTGTGGCCAGCAGGCTTTGGCACAATTGCTGGCAAGCCCGCCCCCCGTGGTGCTGCTCGACCTGGAGTTGCCCGACATGTCCGGCATGGACATCTTGCAGCAGATCACGGAGCGGCAACTGCCCTGTTCAGTGGTGGTGATCACCGCTCACGGCTCGGTGGATGTGGCGGTGGAGGCGATGCGGTTCGGGGCCTTCGATTTTCTCACCAAGCCGTTCGATGGCAAGCGCCTGTGCGCCACGGCGCGCAATGCCCTGAAGCACCAGCAACTCAGCTCGCTGGTGGCCCAGTATCGGGAAAACTTCGAGCGCAGCTCCTTTGCCGGTTTCATCGGCGCCTCCATGGCGATGCAGGCGGTCTATCGCATCATCGAGAGCGCGGCGCCGAGCAAGGCCACCGTCTTCATCACTGGCGAGAGCGGCACCGGCAAGGAGGTGTGCGCCGAGGCCATCCACCAGTGCAGCCCGCGTCGGGATCAGCCCTTCATCGCCCTCAACTGCGCCGCCATTCCCCATGACCTGATGGAGAGCGAGATCTTCGGCCACGTGAAGGGGTCGTTTACCGGTGCCCAGGGGGATCGCAAGGGGGCGGCCAGTCTGGCGGACGGCGGTACCCTCTTCCTCGACGAGATCTGCGAGATGGATCTCGACCTGCAGAGCAAGCTGCTGCGTTTCATCCAGACCGGCACCCTGCAGCGGGTCGGCAGCGGCAAGCTGGAGACGGTGGATGTGCGCTTTGTCTGCGCCACCAACCGGGATCCCCTGGTGGAGGTCAAGGCCGGACGGTTTCGTGAAGACCTTTACTACCGCCTGCATGTGATCCCGCTGGCGCTGCCCCCCCTGAGGGAGCGGGGAGAGGACATCCTGCTGCTGGCCCGGGAGTTGCTGCTGCGTTATGCCGGTGAGGAGAACAAGCGGTTCAGGGATTTTGATGCGGACGCAGTGCAGGTGCTGCTCGACTATCCCTGGCCCGGCAACGTGCGCGAGCTGCAAAACGTGGTGCGCAACATAGTGGTGCTCAATGATGGCGAGCTGGTGAGCCCGGATATCCTGCCACCTCCCCTCAACGGGGGGCGTACCCTGGCCCCGGAGCCTGCGGTCGGGATCGCGGATCCCCAGTCAGAATCCGTCGTCGTTCGCAGGCAGGTCCGTCCGCTCTGGCAGGTGGAGAAGGAGGCCATCGAGCAGGCCATCGCCAGTTGTGACGGCAACATCCCCAAGGCGGCGGCCCTGCTGGAAATAAGCCCTTCCACGATTTATCGCAAGAAGCAGAGCTGGGAAGAGGCGAGTCCGGCCTGAGCCGTCACCTCTGCTCCCGGGCAGACATGCTGATGTGCGGGGCGGCCAATTGGTCGCCCCGCACGCTTATCAGAGTTTGGCGAGCAGCTTGAGCCTGGCCAGCCGTTCTGCCTCGTTGGCGGTGAACCAGCCATCCTGTGACAGCAGAAACCAGGCGCGGGCAAAGAACTCGGGTGCCGCGGGATCATTGAGCACGAGCGCATTCTCCCCCAGCTCCTCGAACACATAACCATCCTCGGGGGTGCCTGCGGCGGCCATGTCGTCGCGCAACTGCGCCAGTTCGGCCATGGCCTGTTCATGGCGATCCTGGGCCCGGCTCAGGCGCGCCAGACTCCAGCGGGCGATAAAGGCTTTGCCCTGGTTGTTGTGCTGCTCGTGCCAGGCCAGGCACTTTTGCTGACAGGCGATGGCCTCGTCGAGGCGACCCAGCTCGAACAGGGTCCAGCCCTGATTGTTGTAGAGGGTGGCGAGCCAGCCTCGCGCCCGCTTGTCGTGACTGCGCTCGGCCAGGGTCATCGCCAGCTGGTGCCAGTGGCTCTGCTCCTTCAGGGGGGCGGCGATGGCCACCATGTGGGCCGCATCGATGGCCAGATAGTGCTCTTCGTACTGCTCTCCCAGTTGCCAGGCCTGTTCAAACAGGGCTCTGGCGCTGGCCTTGTCACCGGCGGAGTTGAAGGTGCGGCCACGCTCCAGCAAGGCGCGCAGGCGGGCCCGGGGAGTCGCCTCGGTGAGGCGGGGTTCTATCTCGTCGAGCAGCTGGTGCGCCTGTGCAAACTGGCGTTGCAGCGAATGGGTACGGGCTATCTGGGTGAGGAGCTCCAGCTCCCATTGCAGGTTGGCGGCACGCGCCTCGGGCAGCAGTGCTTGAAAACGCTGTGCGCTGGCAACGGGATCCTGATAATCCCACAGCGCCATGAAATCGGGCGGATTGTTCATCTGGCCTCCATGCCGGTTATCCGCCCACCAAGATGCCTGAAGGCCATTCTTTGTACAAGAAGGGGGGGCTGGCGCCATCGTGACGCCAGCGCTTGCCGATCAGTAGACCATGGCAAGGCTCATCAGCATCAGACCCAGGGCAGCAAAGGCTCCCTCCTTGATAGCCAGGCGCGGTACCAGCGCCTTGGGCAGGGCAGGGAACAGGCTCAGGGCAAAGCCGAACCCCGGCATCAGCCAGTGGAAAGCAGGGCTTCGCAGGGCGGGATCCGCAGCGCCATTGATGACGATGAGCAGGATAAAGAGAGTGAAGGCGGGCAGGATAAACCAGCGGGCATGGCCGGCGGCAACCGCCCGCAGTGGCGAGATGCGATAGAGCACCAGGGTCACGAGGAAGAGGGCGAGGGGAGCCAGCAGATAGAGCGGGGCCGGGTTCATGATGAGTGTCTCCTGACAAGGGGGGCAGAGTGTAGGCAGTCCGGGTGGGGAATGACCAGTCCCCCGCGCCCGGGCTGTGAAGCGGATCGCAGGGCAAAGGTTTGCCTGGGCAGGATCAGCGGAACCAGAACCAGAGCACGGCAAATACCAGCCAGCTCAGCACCAGCAGGATCCAGGGCAGCGGGTGCTGGCGGGTGAGCTCGATGACCTCGGCTTCGCTCTCCTCTTCCGACGTCTCTTGGGAAGAGTGCCTGGCTTTGGCTTGCAGTTTCTTCTGGCGGCTGGCCTCGCGGGCCTTCGCCTTCATCTGTTTCTTGTATTCGTCTATGCCCTTCTGGATCCCCTGGGCGATGAGCTGGGTCTGCTCCTTGGTCTGCCCCGGCTTCTGGTTGGCACGGGCGATCTTCATCGCCTCCTGCTGGGTTTCGGGGGAAATTTTGTCGTACTTGGCCATTCCAGGCACTCCTTGGCATTGATTGGCGGGCAGTATGCCATAACCGTTACCGGCGAGCTGCCATCATGGGGGAAATTGCTCTGCGAGTGGGGCGCCTCTGTTCCAAATAGGGGAAACAGGTTGCGTGGATGATCACATTTGGCGGAATTTGTGAGTCGCCGATGAAAAACCGTCACATGTTGTTTGTTATATTACCGCCCGATCCTGGATAGGGTCGTCCAATAACAAAATAACAAGGTGATATGGAAATGAATTATAAATTTGTCAAAGGAAGTATCGCACTGGCACTGCTTGCCGCATTGAGCGGCTGCAATACCTCAAGCAACGACAGCGTCGCCCCCTGCACCGAAAATGTCTGCAAGCTGACCATTTTGCATACCAATGATACCCACGGTCGTTTCTGGCACAACGACAAGGGCGAATATGGCATGGCGGCCCAGAAGACCCTGGTCGAGCGGCTGCGTGCCGAGGCGAAAGCGGCGGGCAGCGAAGTGCTGGTGCTCTCCGGCGGTGACGTCAACACCGGGGTGCCAGAGTCGGATCTGCAGGATGCAGAGCCGGACTTCATGGCCATGAACAGCATCCGTTACGATGCCATGGCGGTGGGTAACCACGAGTTCGACAACCCCCTGACCATCCTCGAGAAACAGCGTCAGTGGGCCCAGTTCCCGATGATCTCCGCCAACATCTATGACAAGACGAGCGGCAAGCGCTACTTCGATCCCTACAAGGTGTTCAAGCTGGAGAGCGGCCTCAAGGTCGCCGTGCTGGGTCTGACCACAGAGGACACCGCCCAGCTGGTGGATCCCAACAACGTCCAGACCCTGGAGTTCCGCGATCCGACCACGGAAGCCGCCAATCTCGGCAAGCAGATCCGTGACAACAAAGAGGCGAACCTGGTTCTTGCCATCACCCACATGGGCCATTACGAGAATGGTCAGCACGGCAGCAACGCACCGGGTGACGTGGAAATGGCCCGTGCGCTGCCGGCAGGCACCCTGGACGCCATCATCGGTGGTCACTCCCAGAACCCGGTCTGCATGGAGCCGGGCACCCCGGACAAGTACGCTGACTTCAAGCCGGGCGACGACTGCCAGCCGGATCAGCAGAACGGCACCTGGATCATGCAGGCTCACGAGTGGGGCAAGTATGTGGGTCGTGCCCAGTTTGACTATCAGAATGGCAAGCTGACCCTGACCCAGTACGATCTGATCCCGGTCAACCTGAAGAATGCGGACGGTGATTTCATCCAAGAAGAGATCGTCAAGGATCCCGAGCTCTACAACACCCTGCTCACTTATCAGGAGAAGGGACAGCAGGAGTTGGGTGTGGTCATCGGTGCCACCGATGGCGTACTGGACGGTGAGCGCGCCAACGTCCGCAACAAGCAGACCAACCTGGGTCGTCTCATCACCACCGCGACCGCCGAGAAGCTGAGCACCGACTTTGGCATCGTCAACTCCGGCGGGGTGCGAGCCTCCATCGCGGCAGGGGACATCAGCTACCGTGACGTGCTGACCGTGCATCCGTTCGGCAACACCGTCAACAAGGCGACCATGAGCGGCAACGAGCTGCTGACCTACCTGGGTCAGGTCGCGACCAAGACCGCCAATACCGGTGGCTATGCCCAGTTCGGCGGCATCAAGATGACGGTGGATTGCCAGGCCAAGAGCGTGGACATCGCCACCATCGGCGGCAAGGCCTTCGATCCGGCGGCAACCTACAGCTTCTCCATCCCGAGCTTCAGCGCGGCCGGTGGTGACGGTTATCCGAAGATCGACACCATCAATGCCGGTCTGGTGGATGCCGGTGTGCTGAAGGATTATATCGCAGCGAAGAAGACCATTCAGGTCGCCGATTATCAGCCAGCAGGCGAGGTCAGCTATATCAACTCCACCTCGGTAGAGGGTTGCAAATAATCCCTGCACCCCGAGCCAATAAAAAAGAGAGGCAGCCATGGCTGCCTCTCTTTTTATTTTCAATGTCATCAGCAGTGTCTCTCGGGAAATATATCCGGCTACGGGAAGCTGCCCCGAAATAGGGCATGACACGATCTGATGCTTAACCATCCCCTCGTATGAGCGAGGCGTGGCGCGGCTTCTGAGGTATGATCGCCATCCTTGACCAGCTAATACCCGACAGATAATCGCCATGTTTAACCACGATCTAATCCTCAACCACATCAACGAGATATTTGGACAGGACATGCATGCCAAGCGTGTTCTTTCCCTCGCCAATGCTACCCTCGGGGTTATCGAGTCAGGTTCGCTGGCCATCCACGCCATCGGGAATGGTCTCTCCTTGGCCAATGGTCTCGAGCGCAAACATGCGGTGAAACAGGTGGACCGCCTGCTCACTAACACCAAGCTCAACGTCTGGAGCCTCTTTGACGATTGGGTTCCCTATGTGGTCGGTGAACGCACCGAGATCGTGGTATCCATGGACTGGACCGAATTCGATGCCGATGATCACAGCACCTTGGTTATCAGCCTGCAAACCAACCATGGCCGCAGTACTCCGCTGCTGTGGAAAACCCATCGAAAATCGTTGCTCAAAGGGCAACGCAATGCCCATGAGAAAGAGCTGCTCACCAAACTCAAGCAGACCCTGCCAGAAGGTATCTTCGTGACGGTAGTCGCTGACCGTGGGTTTGGTTACATGGAGCTGTTCGAGCGCCTGGAACAAGAGCTAGGCTTTGCCTATATCATTAGATTTAAAGGAAATATTTTGGTTGGTTACTCTGGTGGAGAGCAGGTTCCCGCCCGCGACTGGCTAACGCCGACCGGGCGCACCCGAACCCTCAAGGAGGTGGAGCTCACTGGGCAACGACAGCCTGTCGAGCGGGTCTATTGTTGTCACAAGAGTGGCATGAAAGACGCGTGGTTTCTGGCCAGTAACCGGACCGATCTGAGTGCCGCCAAGGCGTTGCAACTATACGGCCAGCGCTGGGGTATCGAGACCAGTTTTCGTGATATCAAAGATTACAAATTCGGCATGGGTATGGGAGATGTGCACATCAGTAATCCGGTCCGGCGTGACCGACTGTTTTTGTTCAGTGCCTTGGCCATCGTCTTGCTGACGCTGCTGGGTAAGGCTGGAGACAGTGTCGGTCTAGAGAGAACGATCAAGGTCAATACCAGCAAGAGCCGAACCTATTCGTTCTTTCGGCAAGGGGTCATCTATTACCAGTTGCTGCCTAAAATGAAAGAAGCCAATGCGGTCTTGTTGATGGATAAATTTATCTACTACCTGAAGCAACACCGCTTATATACCCGCACACTTGGAATTATTTGAGTCTCTAAAAATGAGGGGATCTCTGAGGATCTGATGGCAATAAAAAGGCGACCCTGCGGTCGCCTTGATGAAATGGGTCGGTTGAGCCTTAGAGCTGCTCGATGCCGACGATATGCCAGGGGGCATTGTCTTTGGCGAGATCACGCTCGAGGTGCCACACCTCCTTGATATCCTCCTCGACCTGCTCCTGACGGTCCATGTAGCGGCCGCTGAAGCGTACGCTCACCTGGGCCCAGTCGCTGCCGTAGTCGGCACGGACCAGCTGGGTGTCCACGTACATCACCTCGGTGTGCTGCTCACCGGAGAGCTCGGCGCGTTCGGCCTTGAGGTGCTCGAACAGCTCGGGGCTCACGTACTCGCGGATCTTCTCCAGGTCGTTCTTGTTCCAGGCCTCTTGCAGGGTGCGGTAGTGATCGCGGGCACCGGCCAGGAAGCCGTTCATGTCAAAGCCCGGGGGCAGACGGAAGGGCACGTCGCTGTCGGCAAAACCGGTGGCCTGCGGGGCGCTGTGGCTTTGCTCGAACTGCTGGGGGGCCGCGCTCTGGGGCGGTTGATAGCCCGCATAGGCCGTCTGTGGCTGGGCCGCTGCCGCCTTGTTCCTGCGCAGGGCTCGGAACAGGAAGACACCGCCCAGTGCCAGCAGGGCGATCAGCAGGAAGTCCATCCCTTGCAGACCTTCGAAGGCACCGCTGCCCAGCAGGTAGGCAAACAGGCCGCCGGCCAGCAGACCACCCAGCAGGCCGCCCATCATGCCGCCTTTCTTGGGGGCCTGAGCGCCCACGGTCGGGTTCTTGGTGTCGACCGGCTTGGCTGCAGGTTGGGCCGGAGCCGTCTTGTAGCTTTTGCCAAAGGATTTGCCGCCACCAAGTTTCTTGGCCTCGGCGATGGGTGCCCCAAGGCCAATGGCCAGGATCAGGGCAAACAGGGTCAGCATCTTTTTCATTTTGACTCTTTCACTCTCATGTAGGTGGGGGCATGCTCTGCTTGTGCAAGCTCAGCGAGGCGCATGGCAGGCTGCCAGTCCCTTTTTGTGTTGCAGCTTGCGGGTATGATTATCACGGATGGCATGAATTATTCATGAACAGATTGAGTCGTCCGACAGGGGAGGCGCCCATGAAACACAGACGGCCGAGTCGCTCGGTGCGCAGGCTGCGCAACAAACAAAGAGCAAGAACGAACGATCAGACCCTGGTCTGGCCCTTTCTCGTACTGTGAGGCAGGTCTGCGGCGCAGAAGTGGATGGCGCTGACGAGGCCAGGGTCCCGTCTTGTCGCCGGATGCGATGACGGGACGTATTAGCACTCGCGATGGCGGGGTTTCTTTTGTAAAATTCCCGTCCCCTTCCCGCTGCGGTTTTTATGTGTATGGCAGAGCAAGTGACGGCGAAAAAAGACGCCAAGACACAACAGCTGAAAGTACCTCCCCACTCTTTTGAGGCCGAACAGTCCGTACTGGGCGGCCTGATGCTGGACAACGAGGCCTGGGATCGGGTCGCCGAACGGGTGATCGACAAGGATTTCTACAGCCGTCCGCACCGCCTGATCTTCCAGGCCATGACCCGCCTCTCCAACGCGGGCAACCCCATCGACCTCATTACCCTTCAGGAGGAGCTCGAGCGCTCCGAGCAACTGGAAGAGGCCGGTGGCTTCGCCTATCTGGTGGAGATCGCCAAGAACACCCCGAGTGCCGCCAACATCAGCGCCTACGCCGAGATCGTGCGTGAGCGGGCGGTGGTGCGGGAGATGATTTCGGTCGCCAACGAGATAGTCGAAGCGGGCTACGAGCCCCAGGGGCGTACCTCCAACGATCTGCTGGACTTGGCCGAGAGCAAGGTATTCCAGATCGCCGAGCAGCGCACCAGCGCCAACGAGGGCCCCCAGCCGCTCAAGCTCATCCTCGAGCAGACCGTCGACAAGATTGAAGAGCTGTTCAAGACCCCCCACAACGGGGTGACCGGCGTGTCGTCCGGCTACAACGATCTGGACAAGATGACCGCCGGCCTGCAGCGTTCGGATCTGGTCATCGTCGCCGCCCGTCCCTCCATGGGCAAGACCACCTTTGCCATGAACCTGTGCGAGCACGCGGCCCTCACCGCCGACAAGCCGGTGCTGATCTTCTCCCTCGAGATGCCCTCCGAGCAGATCATCATGCGTATGCTGGCCTCGGTGGGGCGCATCGACCAGACCAAGGTGCGGACCGGCCAGCTCGACGACGAGGATTGGGCGCGGCTCTCCTCCACCATGGGGCTGCTGCTGGAGAAGGGAAAAATGTACATCGACGACTCCTCCGGCCTCACCCCGACCGAAGTGCGCTCCCGTGCCCGCCGGGTGGCGCGGGACAACGGCGGCATCAGCATGATCATGGTGGACTACCTGCAACTGATGCGGGTTCCGGCGCTGTCTGACAACCGTACTCTGGAAATCGGTGAAATCTCCCGCTCCCTCAAGGCGCTGGCGAAAGAGCTGCAGTGCCCCGTGGTGGCGCTCTCCCAGCTGAACCGAAGCCTGGAACAGCGTGCCGACAAGCGCCCGGTCAACTCGGATCTGCGGGAATCCGGCTCCATCGAGCAGGATGCGGACTTGATCATGTTCATCTACCGCGACGAGGTCTATCACGACGACAGCCCCGACAAGGGGATCGCCGAGATCATCATCGGCAAGCAGCGTAATGGCCCCATAGGACGAGTGCGGCTCACCTTCCAGGGTCAGTTCTCGCGCTTTGACAACTACGCGGGCCCGGCGTTTGATGATGACTACTAAGTAAGCCGGGAGCCTGCTCCCGGCATCCATAAACAGTTTTCCCGGTTCGACAATTCTGCCGGTCCGGCCTTAGACGATGAGATTTGAGGGCTGACACCACCCGGTGCCTGATTATCATGCCCTCGTAAGGGAAAACAGATGAAAGCGGCTATCGCCCAGATCAATACAGCGGCCCTGCGCCACAACCTCGCTGTGGTCAAACGCCACGCCCCCCAATGCAAGATCATTGCCGTGGTCAAGGCCAACGCCTATGGCCACGGCCTGCTGCCGGTCGCCCGCACCCTGGTGGATGCGGACGCCTACGCGGTGGCCCGCATCGAAGAGGCGCTGATGCTGCGCTCCTGCGCCGTGGTCAAGCCCATCGTGCTGCTGGAGGGCTTCTTCAGCGCCGCCGACCTGCCGGTGCTGGCGGCCAACAACCTGCAGACCGCGGTGCACACCTGGGAGCAGCTCGAAGCGCTGGAGCAGGCGGAGCTGCCTGCCCCCGTGGTGGCCTGGCTCAAGCTCGATACCGGCATGCACCGCCTCGGGGTACGGGCCGAGGAGATGGCCGCCTTTATCGAGCGCCTCGGCAAGTGCAAGAACGTGGTGCAGCCGTTCAACGTCATGACCCATTTCAGCCGCTCCGATGAGCTGGAGCAACCCACCACCCGCGAGCAGATCGACCTGTTCAGCCAGCTGACTGCGCCGCTCAAGGGCGAGCGCGCCATGGCCAACTCGGCAGGCATCCTGGCGTGGCCGGATTCCCACTGCGACTGGGTGCGCCCCGGCGTTATCCTCTACGGCGTGTCGCCTTTCCCCAATACGGTGGCGGCGGATTATGACCTCCAGCCAGTGATGACCCTCAAGACCCAGCTCATCGCGGTGCGCGATCACAAGGCGGGCGAGCCGGTAGGCTATGGCGCCAACTGGGTGTCGTATCGCGATACCCGGCTCGGGGTGATTGCCATCGGCTATGGCGACGGTTATCCGCGCATGGCCCCCAACGGCACGCCAGTGCTGGTCAATGGCCGCATCGTGCCCCTGGTGGGCCGCGTCTCCATGGACATGACCACGGTGGATCTCGGCCCCGGCGCCACCGACAAGGCCGGTGACGAGGCGGTGCTCTGGGGGGAAGGGCTGCCGGTGGAGCGGGTGGCCGACCAGATCGGCACCATTCCCTATGAGCTCATCACCAAGCTCACCTCCCGCGTCTTTATGGAGTACGTGTAGGCGAGTCGCCCCTCATCCCCAACCCTTCTCCCGCGAGGGGAGAACAAAAAGGCCGCCCCGACAAGGGCGGCCTTTTTCATGGGCGTGTTCCAGAGACGAAAGAACAAGCCCCGCATCTGCGGGGCTTGAGTCTCCGTCACTATGCGGCGCTTAGCCTATGGTCATCAGGCTGGCGTTGCCACCGGCGGCGGCGGTGTTGACCGAGAGGGCGTGCTCGATGAGCAGGCGCTCCAGCGGGATGTCGGTCTCGCCGCGATGCAGGCCGTGCACACCGATGATGGCGCCGTTACGGGCTGCCTGGCGCGCGGCGGCGAGCTTGCTCACCTCCCGCAACTGATCCGAGTCGCCGTGGTGCAGCAGGGCATCGAAGTCCGTCTCCCCCGTGGCCCAGTCCGCCACCAGCGCGATGGGATCCCGCACCTCGGTCGGCAGGGAAGAGAGCAGGGAGTGTGTCTGGGCATCGTCCGGCAGCAGCACCTGGCTGCCGACCGCCAGACAGGCGGCCAGCTGGGCCAGCAGGTCGGCCTTCTCCTGGGCAAGACAGAGCACCCGTTCCCGTGGCAGCAGGCTGTAGCTATTGCGCTCGCCGGTGGGGCCGGTCAGCAGCTGGGTACGGCCGCTCTGGGAGAGCGCGGCGTAGTGATCGCACAGGGCGGCGAGGGCCGGATCCTGCTTGCTCGCCCAGTCGCGCAGGGCTACGAGGGGGGCTTTCGCCTCGGCATGCAGGGCACCGGACTCCTGGTGCAGCTGGTTGGCCACCGCCTCCTGGGGGCGGGCGCCGAGCAGGCGATACATGTAGAGCGGGCCACCGGCCTTGGGACCGGTGCCGGAAAGCCCTTCACCACCGAAGGGTTGCACCCCGACCACGGCGCCCACGATGTTGCGGTTGACGTAGAGGTTGCCCACCTTGGCCACGTTCACCACCTGGGCGATGGTCTCGTCGATACGGGTATGAACACCCAGGGTCAGGCCGTAGCCGCTGCCGTTGATCTGCTCGAGCAACTCCCCGAGCCGGGTGCGCGGGTAGCGGACCAGGTGCAGCACAGGGCCGAACACTTCGCGCCCCAGTTCGTCCAGGCTGTCGAGCTCGATCAGGGTCGGCAGCACGAAGGTGCCGCGGCTGCAGGCATCCCCCTGGGTGCGAGCGATCTGGTGCACCTTGCGCCCCTTGTCGCCCATGGCCTTGATGTGGCGCTCGATGTTGGCCTTGGCCTCGGCGTCGATGACGGGGCCGATGTCGGTGGAGAGGTGCTCGGGGCTGCCGACCTTGTACTCGGCCATGGCGCCCTTGAGCATCCGGATCACCCGATCCGCCACGTCATCCTGCACGCACAGCACTCGCAGGGCGGAGCAGCGCTGACCGGCGCTGTCGAACGCCGAGGAGATGACATCCATCACCACCTGTTCGGTCAAGGCGGAAGAGTCGACGATCATGGCGTTCTGGCCGCCGGTCTCGGCGATGAGGGGGATGGTGCGACCCTGGGCGTCGAGGCGACCGGCCAGGTTGCGGGAGATGATGCCCGCCACCTCGGTGGAGCCGGTGAACATGACGCCGCGCACCCGTTCGTCCGCGATGAGCGCCGCACCCACGGTCTCACCACGGCCCGGCAGCAGTTGCACCGCACCGGCGGGAACCCCCGCTTCCAGCAGGATGCGCACCGCTTGTGCCGCGATGAGGGGGGTCTGCTCGGCAGGCTTGGCGAGTACCGTATTGCCGGCGGCCAGGGCCGCGCACACCTGACCGCTGAAGATGGCCAGGGGGAAGTTCCAGGGGCTGATGCAGACCACGGGGCCGAGCGGCCTGTGGGTGTCGTTGGCGAAGTGGTTGCGCGCCTGGGCGGCGTAGTAGCGCAGGAAGTCCACCGCTTCGCGCACCTCGGCGATGGCGTTGGCGAAGGTCTTGCCGGATTCGCGAACCAGCAGGCCCATCAGGGGTTGCAGTTCGGATTCCATCAGATCGGCGGCCCTGTCCAGCACGGCGGCCCGCTCCGCTGGCGGGGTGGACTGCCAGATCTGGCCGCTCGTGAGGGAGCAGGCGAGCGCCTTGTCCACCAGCGCTACCGTGGCTTCGCTCACCTGACCGACGACATCGCGGTGATCCGCCGGGTTGAGCACGGGCTGGAACTGGGTCGGCGCCTCGGTGTCGCAACCCAGCATGGGCACGGCCTGATAGGCTGTGTTGGTGCTGGCGAGCAGGGCGGCGGAGAGGGACCCCAGGCGGTGCTCGTTCGCGAGATCCAGACCTGCGGAGTTCGGGCGCGCCTCGCCGTAGAGATCCCGGGGCAGGGGGATGCGCGGATGGGGCAGACCCAGGGTCCCTTCACGGGCGGCCATCTGCTCGATCTGCTGCACCGGATCCTGCACCAGATCCGAGAGGGAGATGTTGTTGTCCGCGATGCGGTTGACGAATGAGGTGTTGGCCCCGTTCTCCAGTAGGCGGCGCACCAGGTAGGCGAGCAGGGTCTCGTGGCTGCCTACCGGTGCATAGATGCGGCAGGGGCGACCCAGCTTGCCGTCGGCCACCTTGCCGACCACCTGTTCGTACAGGGGTTCACCCATGCCGTGCAGGCACTGGAACTCGTACTGGCCTGGGTAGTAGTTCTGACCCGCCAGCTGATAGATGGCAGACAGGGAGTGGGCGTTGTGGGTGGCGAACTGGGGATAGATGGCCTCGGGCACCGCCAGCAGCTTGCGGGCGCAGGCGAGGTAGGAGACGTCCGTGTAGGGCTTGCGGGTATAGACCGGGTAGCCTTCCAGCCCTTCCTGCTGGGCACGCTTGATCTCGCTGTCCCAGTAGGCGCCCTTCACCAGACGGATCATCAGGCGGTGACGGCTGCGCTTGGCGAGATCGATGACGTAGTCGATTACATAGGGGCAGCGCTTCTGGTAGGCCTGGATGACGAAGCCGATGCCGTTCCAGTCGGCGAGGGACGGATCGAAGCAGAGCTTCTCCAGCAGATCGAGGGAGATCTCCAGGCGATCGGCCTCCTCGGCGTCGATGTTGATGCCGATGTCATACTGCCTGGCGAGCTGGGTCAGGCCCAGCAAGGTGGGGTAGAGCTCCTCCATGACGCGATCGTACTGGGCGCGGCTGTAGCGCGGATGCAGGGCGGAGAGCTTGATGGAGATACCCGGCCCCTCGTAGATGCCGCGACCGTGGGAGGCCTTGCCGATGGCGTGGATGGCCTGCTCGTAGGAGGCCAGATAGCGTTTGGCGTCCTCCTCGGTCAGGGCCGCTTCCCCCAGCATGTCGTAGGAGTAGCGGAACCCCTTGCTCTCCATGCCGCCTGCGTTCGCCAGCGCCTCGGCGATGGTCTCGCCGGTGACGAACTGTTCACCCATCAGGCGCATCGCCATGTCGACGCCCTTGCGGATGAGCGGCTCACCCCCCTTGCCGATGAGTCCCTTGAGGGAGCTGTTCATGCCCGCCTCGTTGTGGGTGGCCACCAGCTTGCCGGTGATGAGCAGACCCCAGGAGGCCGCGTTGACGAACAATGAGGTGCTCTGGCCCAGGTGCTGGCTCCAGTTGCCGCCGCTTATCTTGTCGCGGATGAGGGCATCCCGGGTCGCCTTGTCGGGGATGCGCAGCAGCGCCTCCGCCAGGCACATCAGGGCCACCCCTTCCTGGGAGGAGAGGGAGAACTCCTGAAGCAGCCCCTGGACCAGGCCCTGACGGCCGCTGGCGCTCTTCTGGTTGCGCAGCTTCTCGGCGATGCCCATGGCCAGCTTCTGGGTCGCGTCAGCCTTCTCCTTGGGCAGACGGGCCTGCTCCAGCAGCATGGGGACGGCTTCGGTCTCGGGGCGGCGATTAGCCCCCGTGATGGCGGCCCGCAGCACGGACTGGGGCAGAATGCTCTCGGCAAACTCGAGGAAGACCTGGATGCCCTGCTCGGTCAGGGTCTCGACGGCCTCTTCCCCGGCGGCGGCAGCCAGCCCGGAGTGCTCGGGCGGGGTCAGACCGCGATCCAGTTGCTCCAGATAGGTGAAGATGGCTTGCTTGATCAGCCAGTGGGGAGTGCGATCCAGGGTCTGCGCAGCCTGTTTGAGGCGGTCGCGGGTCGCTTCATCGAGTTTGACGCCGAGGGTGGTAGTGGCCATGGGACTTCCTGTGTCTAGAAGGTAACAATATTACCGGACGGTTAAATTTCGCCGATGATGGTGCAACCAGGTGCAACCTTCAAGCAAGAAATTTTAATGTATTGGTTACATTGTTGAATTCTTCCATGAATCCGGTCTCCATCAGGCTCCTTTCAAGCCCGCCGCTTGTCCGCTTTTCACAACATTATTAATGGGTTGGCAATGCATCTTATGAATGCTGATGTGAGGTGCAACCCACTGCAAATCGGGTTGCACTTTTGCGTGTTCGACCGAACCTGGGTTGTGAGTGCGGCTCCCCCGTGCGCAGAAGGGAGCTGAGCGCCACCTGACAGAGCCCCGTGCTCTTCTATGCTGTTAGCTGGCCACAGGGGCCAGCTATCGGTGACAAGGAGAAACCCATGGCGCGTGTCAGTACCTATCTCAATTTTGCCAGGGAGACGGAGGCTGCCTTCCTCTTCTATCGCGAAGTGTTCGGCGGTGACTTCAGCGGCCCCATTCACAGGTTCAAGGAGTCCCCGGGTTGCCCGGACCAGCCCCCTTTGTCGGAGGAAGACGGGGAGCTGGTGATGCATGTGGCCCTGCCCATCCTTGGGGGCAACGTGCTGATGGGCACGGATGCCCCGGCGAGCATGGGGTTCACCCTGGTGCAGGGCAACAACAGCTACCTCAATCTGGAGCCGGACAGCCGGGGAGAGACCGATCGCCTGTTCGCGGCCCTGGCCGAGGGAGGCAAGGTGGAGATGCCGCTGGCGGAGATGTTCTGGGGTGACTATTTCGGATCCCTGGTGGACAAGTTCGGCACCCACTGGATGTTCAACTGCCAGAGCAAGACCTGACGGCAGATCTGCAATGAAAAGGGCGCCATGGCGCCCTTTTCATCTTTATTGCCCATCACAGTACCTATTTGCTGCGCCTGCCACCTGCGCTGGTATGCCCCGGGCATGGGATTGCCGTGCAGTGCGTTGAGCTGCTTTATGGCGTGCGACCCACTCTGCCGACGGGGATCACCCGGGCTCGGGTTATCGCGCAGCTGAACTGCGTTATGGCGTGCGACCCACCATGTCAGCGGGGATCACCCAGGCATCAAACTGCTCCGCGCTGAGGTGGCCCGAGGCAATGGCCGCCTCCCGCAGGCTGAGCCCCTGATGGTGCGCCCGCTTGGCGATCTCGGCCGCCTTGTCATAGCCGATATGGGGGTTGAGGGCCGTCACCAGCATCAGGGAGCGGGCCAGCAGATCGTCGATCCTGGCCTGGTTAGGGGTGATGCCGACGGCGCAGTGGTCGTGGAAGCTCTGCATGCCGTCCGCCAGCAGCCGCACGCTCTGCAGGACGTTGTAGGCGATCATCGGCCTGAACACGTTGAGCTCGAAGTTGCCGCTGGCGCCGCCGATGTTGATGGCCACATCGTTGCCCATCACCTGGGCGCAGAGCATGGTGAGGGCCTCGCTCTGGGTCGGGTTGACCTTGCCGGGCATGATGGAGGATCCAGGCTCGTTCTCGGGGATGAGCAGCTCCCCCAGCCCGCTGCGGGGGCCGCTCGCCAGCCAGCGCACGTCGTTGGCGATCTTCATGAGGGAGGCTGCCAGCGTCTTGAGGGCACCGTGGGCGTGAACCTGGGCGTCACTCACCGCCAGGGCCTCGAACTTGTTGGGGGCGCTCACCAGCGGCAGGCCGGTCTGCTCGGCCAGGGTCCTGGCCACCGCCTCGGCAAAGCCGGGAGGGCAGTTGAGGCCGGTGCCCACGGCGGTGCCGCCGAGCGCCAGCTCGCACAGATGGGGCAGGGCGGCCCATAGATGGCGCTCCCCCTGTTCAAGCTGGGCGACCCAGCCGGAGATCTCCTGGCCCAGGGTGAGGGGAGTGGCATCCTGCAAATGGGTGCGGCCAATCTTGACGATGTGGTCGAAGGCGGCGGCCTTGCCTGACAGGGTCTGCTTCAGGGCCGCGAGGGCCGGCAGCAACCGCTGCGTGATGGCGGTGACCGTCGCCAGGTTCATGGCGCTCGGGAAGACATCGTTGCTGGACTGGCTCTTGTTTACCTCGTCGTTGGGATGCACCAGCCGCGCTTCCCCCCGGGGGCCGCCGAGCAGTTCGCTGGCCCGGTTTGCCAGCACCTCGTTGAGGTTCATGTTGGTCTGGGTGCCGGAGCCGGTCTGCCACACCATCAAGGGAAACTCGGCGTCGTGCAGGCCGCGCAGGATTTCGTCGGCAGCGGCCATGATGGCCTGGGCCTTGCGGGCGGGGAGCAGCCCCAGGGCGTGGTTGACCCGGGCGCAGGCGGACTTGATGCGGGCCAGGGCATGGATGATCTCCATGGGCTGGCGCTCTCCCGAGATGTTGAAGTGATGCAGGGAGCGCTGGGTCTGGGCCCCCCAGAGCCTGTCCGCCGGGACGGCGATCTCCCCGAGGCTGTCGTGTTCAATCCTGATGGTCATGGTGCCTCCCGCCGGCAGGAAAAGGGGCGAGGGAAGATCCCTTGCCCCTCACAGCATGGCAAATCCCGCGGGCGAACGCTCAGGTCACCGCGGTCGTCATGGCCCCGGCCAGGGGGTGAAACGGCGTCAGCCCGGCCAGGGGCGCGGCCGTGATGAACTCCTGAGTGGTCTCACCGTGCTTGAAGATCTTGAAGCCCTCGCCCCGGGCGCTCCAGTATTCGATGCTCTCGCCGCCGTGCTCGCCGCTTACCTGAAGCAGGCTCCCTTCGCGCAGGGCCACCACGGACTCGCTCGGGTTGATGGCACAGAACTCGGCGAGCCGCTCGTCCCGGGTCTCCCCCATGTGGCCGCTGATGCCGGCATCCAGGTAGTGGGGGTTGATCTGCAGGGGGAACAGGCCCAGCGCCGGCAGCACGGCGGCGCTGCACACCGGCATGTCGTTGGTGGTGAGGATGCTGGGGGTAGCCACGTTGCAGCCGGCGCTCCAGCCCACATAGGGCACGCCTCGCTCGCGCACGGCACGCTGGATGGGCACCACCAGGCCGTATTCGTGCAGCAGCTGGTTCAGGCGCCAGGTGTTGCCGCCGCTGATGAAGATGGCGTCGGCCCGCTGGATGGCATCCACCGGATCGTCGAACTGGTGGATGCTGATGGCCTTCACCCCCAGGCTCTCGCTGAGTTCGAAGGCGCGGGCGTCCCAGTCGCTGCGGATCACCGCGTAGGGGATGAGCAGGATGCGCTTGACCTGTTTGCGGGCGAGCAGGGTTCGTACCCGCTCCCGGGCCCAGCCGAGCAGGCCGGGGTGTTCTGTGGTTTTGCCGTTGCTGAGCAGAAGCAGTTCCATGAAAGCTGTCCTCAAAGGGTGAAAGCGGAGGAGGGAGGATCACTTGGGCCGGTGCGGCCAAGTGGCCGTCGGGGCATGCTAGCACCCCGGGCTGGGCGGTTCTGTGATCCGGGGACCCATTCAACCACTGCGAAGGGGCGGGTCAATGCCAATGGATGAATGCGCAGCGCCAATGAAAGACCCCGCCGAGGCGGGGTCCGAGGAGGGCTGGACGGATCAGGAGGCGGTCGCCTCGGCCACCCGGAACTCGGGCTGCTGGCGCAGCTTCCACAGCTCGCTCCACTTGCGCAGGGCGGAGATCAGGATCAGCGCCCCCAGCACCAGCATGATGAGGGAGATGGCGCCGTTCATCGGGTTGTAGCCCTTGGCGGCCGAGTTGAAGTAGACGTTGCGCATCATCCAGTAACCGGCGTAGTTGACGGTCACGAACAGGTAGGCCAGCGGGATCAGGCAGGTCAGCATATAGCGGCGCTTGCTGGCGAGGCGCAGGATGATGGTGGCACCTATGATGAGGCCCACCGAGGCCATCAGCTGGTTCGATACCCCGAACAGGGCCCATACCGAGCCGATATCGCCGGACATCAGCAGATACCCCCACATGACGCAGGCGAGCACGCTGGCCCCGATGGCGCCCGGCATCCAGTCGATGCGCTTGAGGGGCGGGTAGAACTCGCCGAAGAAGTCCTGAATGAGGTAGCGGGAGACCCGGGTGCCGGAGTCGACGGCGGTCAGGATGAACACCGCTTCAAACATCACCACGAACTGGAAGAAGTAGGAGGCGAGGTTACTGAACCAGGGCACCTTGGTGAAGATGTAGGACATGCCCACCGCCAGGGTGACGGCGCCGCCGGTGCGGCCGTTCAGATCCATGCCGATCTCCTGGGAGAGGAAGGGCAAATCCACCACCTGCATCCCCAGCTTGGCGAAGGCCTCCGGAGTGGCGTTGATGGCGAAGTAATCCGCCGGGTGCAGGGCGGTGGCGGCGATCAGCGCCATCACGCCCACCACGCACTCGGCCAGCATGGCACCGAAGGCGACCGGCAGGATGTCGTTCCACTTGTCCACCAGTTTCGGGGTGGTGCCCGAGCCGATGAAGGCGTGGAAGCCGGAGATGGCGCCACAGGCGATGGTGATGGAGATGAAGGGCCAGACCGGGCCGCCCAGTACCGGGCCGCCGCCGTGGACGAACTGGGTCATGGCGGGGAACTGGATCTCGGGGTTGATGCAGATGACGCCGATCACCAGGGCGCCGAACACGCCGATCTTCATAAAGCTGGAGATGTAGCCGCGCGGGGTGAGTAGCAGCCAGACCGGCAGCGCGGTGGCGAAGAAGGCGTAGATGGGCAGCGCCAGACTGATGGTCTCGGCGCGCAGGGTCAGCCAGGCACCGAAGGCGCTCTCCTGCACGTAGGGGCCGAAGAAGACGCAGGCCAGCACGGCGATGAAGCCCACCCAGGAGGCGGCTTGCAGGTTGCCGGTCAGCTTGTGCCAGATCCCCACCACCATGGAGATGGGGATGGTCATGAAGACCGCGAACACGCCCCAGGCGTTACGCTCCAGCGCGTGCACCACCACCATGGAGAGACCCGCCATGGTGATGGTGATGATGAACAGCATCGCAAGGCCCGTGCACCAGCCGGCGATGGGGCCGAGTTCGGCCTTGGCCACCTCGGAGAGGGACTTGCCCTGATGCTTCATGGAGGCGAACAGCACGACTGTGTCGTGCACCGCACCGCCGATGACGCAGCCGATCAGCAGCCAGAGAAAGCTCGGCAGGTAGCCGTACTGGGCCGCCAGGACCGGGCCCACCAGCGGGCCGGCGGCGGCGATGGCCGCGAAGTGCTGGCCGAAGTTGACCCACTTGTTGGTCGGCACATAGTTCTTGCCATCTTCCAGCTCGTGGGAGGGGGTGACCAGCTTGTCGTCGGCCCGCAGCACATTGCGCACAAAGAACACGCCGTAGAGGCGATAGGCGATGGCGAGGATGCAGAGGGCCGCAATGACGAAGGTGATTGCGTGTTGCATGACGGAGTTTCCTTTTCCTGCGGCCAATCTGGCCGGGCTCAGGCTGCACTCTACGCAGGCGGCAGGGAAAGGGGAGCGCAGAAAGGGTCAGTGGCAGAGGGCCGCCCGCGAGCGGCAGAAAAGCGGCCCCGAGCGGTTTGAGGGATGAGCCGGCGGGCGCGGCAAGCGGGTGAGCGGTAACGGGCAGGGGACGGGGCGAGTGGCCCGCCCCTCAGGGGATCTCCAACAATTCTTTGAGGGGCTTGAGGTAGCGCCGGCTCACCGGCACCTTGTGGCCGCCCTGGGTCACCACCTCCGCCAGGCCGCCGTCCAGCAGCAGGATCTCGCGGATCTGGCCCGGGTTGAGCAGGTACTGGCGGTGACAGCGCACGAAGCCGGTCTTCTCCTCCAGGGTGCGCAGTGTCAGCTCGGTGGTGCCTTGCTGCTGGGCGCTCACCACCTTGTTGCCGGCCAGATCGCTGTGGACGAACTCCACCTCGCCAAGGGGCAGCAGCAGGATGCGGTTGTGGCCGCTACAGGGAATGCTGCGCAGGGGCTGGGCGATGCGGGTCGGATCCGGCAGCGGTTGGCCCGCCAGCTCACCCTTTGGCGAAAGCAGCCGCTGGATGCGCTCCAGCGCCTTGTTCATCCGTTCGCTGGTGACCGGCTTGAGCAGGTAGTCGAGGGCGTTCTCCTCAAACGCGCGCAGGGCAAACTCGTCGTAGGCGGTGATGAAGACGATGTGGGGGCGCAAGTCCGGATCCAGCATGCTCACCAGCTCCAGCCCGCTGATGCGCGGCATCTGGATGTCGAGAAACAGCAGGTCGGGTTTGAGGCGATGGATGGCGGGCAGCGCCTCCATGGCGTGGGCGCACTCTCCCAGCAGGCGGATATTGCCCGCCTGCGCCAGCAGCAGCCGCAGCTCCTCGCGGGCGAGGGGTTCATCGTCGACGATCAGGGCGGTCAGCATGGGCTCTCCTGCAGGGGAAGGGTGATCCTCACCCGGGTGGATTGATGGGGCTCGCAGTGAATGGTGACCCCGTACTCGGCGCCGTAACGGGCCTTGATGCGCCGATCCACTATGTTCATGCCAAGGCCGCTCTCCTCCCGCCTGGCCTGATAGAGGCCGGCGTTGTCCTCAACTTCCAGCACCAGCTGCTCACCCTCCTGCCGCGCCGTCAGGGTCAGTTTGCCCGGCTCGAACATCTGGGAGATGCCGTGCTTGATGGCGTTCTCGACGATGGGCTGCAGGGAGAAGGTGGGCAGCCGGTACTCCAGCAGCGGCTCGGGAATCTGGATCTGCACGCTCAGGTGCTCGGCGAAGCGGGCCTGCTCGATGTGCAGGTAGGCGTTCACGTGCTCCAGCTCGTCGGCCAGGGTCACCTCGTCACCCTGGCGCTTGAGGTTCTTGCGAAAGAAGGTGGAGAGGTGGTGCACCAGGGTGCGGGCATCCTCGGGGTCGCGCCGGATCACCGCCGCCAGGGTGTTGAGGGCGTTGAACAGAAAGTGCGGGTTGATCTGCGCCTGCAACAGCTTGATCTCCGACTGGGCCAGCAGCCGCTTCTGCTCGTTGTACTTGCTGGCCAGGATCTGGCCGGAGAGCAGCCGGGCGATCCCCTCTCCCAGGGTGCGGTTGATGGAGGAGAAGAACTTGCGCTTGGGCTCGTAGAGCTTGATGGTGCCCACCACCGACCCCTCTTCCCCACGCAGCGGAATGACCAGCGAGGAGCCGAGCCGGCACTGGGGATGCAGGTTGCAGCTGTAGGGGATGAGGTTGCCGTCGGCATAGACCACCTCGTTGTGCTGGATCGCCTTGAAGGTGTGGGCCGAGTTGATGGCGGTGCCCGGCAGGTGGTGATCCTCGCCGATGCCGATGAAGGCGAGCAGCTTCTCCCGATCGGTGATGGCCACCGCGCCCACCCCGGTCTCTTCGTAGAGGATGCGCGCCATCTGTTGGCACGCCTCCTGGGTGAACCCCTTGTCCAGCACCCGCATCGCCCGCTCGGCGATCTTGAGGGCGCGGGCGGAGAAGGCGACCGAGTACTTCTCCAGCATGGCGCGGTGATCGAGGATCATCCGCATGAACATGGCGGCCCCCAGGGTATTGGCCACCAGCATGGGGGCGATGATGTTCTCGATGAGGTGGACGGCGTCGTCATACGGACGGGCCACCAGCAAGATGATGCCCATCTGCATCAGCTCGGCGATGAGGGCCACAGATCCCACCACCCAGGGGCTGAACAGCAGATCGAGCCGGTGGCGGGCGACGAAGTGGCGGTGCACCAGGCCGCCGAGCAGCCCTTCGGCGATGGTGGAGAAGGTGCAGGCCAGGGCGGTAAAGCCCCCCAGCGAGTAGCGATGGATGCCGCCGGTGAGCCCCACCAGCAGCCCCACCACAGGGCCGCCGACGATGCCGCCGAGCACGGCGCCGATGGCGCGGGTATTGGCGATGGAGTCCTCGATCCTGAGGCCAAAGTAGGTGCCCATCACGCAGAAGCCGGAGAAGATGAGGTAGCAGAGGATCTTGTGGGGCCAGCTCAGTGTCACCTGAGTCAGTGGCATGAAGAGCGGCGTCTTGGAGAGCAGCCAGGCGATCACCAGATAGACGCAGAGCTGCTGGAAGAGAGATATCACGAGCGCGAATTGTTCGAAAGCCACGGCACACTATCTCGAAAGGGGATGCTCATCCAATGGACGCGGAGTATTAGCAAACCCCGATTTGCGCTGCAAGCCGCGGGCGCCGGAATAGCGCGCCTGCGCACAGATTTGCCGGCACCCTGAGCCAAAGGCATCCCTTCGCCCTGTCTGCCGGTCAATCGAGTGCGACGTCGACCCATACCAGGCGGTGATCCGAGCTGACTCCCTTGGCGATGCCGAGCTTGGCGTCGTACACCAGGTGGTAGCCCGGCTCGAAGCTGGCCGGCCAGAACACGCCGGAGGCGACCGCGTTCAGGTTGGCGGAGGGCAACACGTGGTCGAGCTGCAGGCCGCTGCTGCTGGTGATGCGCTCCGGGGTGGGGCGGCTGTTGTTGCGCTTGCACTGATCCGGCTGGCTGGCGAGGCACTCGGGGCCGCCCTGGCTGACCGGGATCAGGGTGCCGTTGGTGACGGCCTGGTTGACCAGCACATGGTTGTGCAGATCCTGAATGGCGGTGAGATCCCCATCGCCAATCTGGGGATCGGCGTTGAGATCGCCGGCGATGACGAACTTGGCGCCCGCGGGCAGGCCACCGGCCTTGCCGGCGTCATCCACCATGTAGCTGGCGGTCTCCACGTAATCCTGCCAGAAGGCGACTTCGGCCCGGTTGTGCTTGACGTTGTGGCGCGCTGCGTTGCCGAAGATGGGCGGGGTCGGGTGGGAGATGAGGAAGTGGATCACCTCCTCCTTGTTGCCGTGCTTGATGAGTACCGGTACGTCGGCGTGGTTCTTGGACGAGAGCGGGAAGGCCTGCCAGGCGGCATCGTCATACCAGGCATCGCCGCACTGGCGGCCGGCCGGGATCGGCGCCCTGGGGTTGTGGCAGTCGTCGATGACGGGGTTCGTTTCGCCCGGCATGTCCTTCCACTTGAATTTCTGGAAGGTGCGGATCTGCTTGGTATCGATGGGGTACTGGGACATCACGGCGAAGGCGTACTGGCCGTGGTAGTTGCCAAAGCCCCAGGCGTCGTCCGGCCCATTGTTGATCTTGCCGTCCAGGTTGAGGTCATGGCCGCTCATCAGGCCGGTGTTGGTGGCGAAGTTCTGCAGCACCGGGTAGCTGATGGCGGTCACCTCGTCGTGCTGGGCGTGGGCCAGATAGTTGTCGTTGAAGGCTTTGAGGTCCGTGGTGTCGGCGCCCTTGCCGTCATTGTCGAATTCGCTTAGCAGCAACACGTCTGGCCGGGTGCGCTGGATGATTTCGGCGATGTTGCGGATCTGCTGCACGTCGAGGGCCTTGGTCTTCTCGGCGCCGCTCAAGGTGCCGTCGGCGAGGCGGGTCAGCAGGGCATCCTGCTCGGTGCGGGTCAGGGCGAGCTCTTCCCCCAGCATGCCGGGTGCAGTGCGATCGAAGGCGAGATTGAAGGTGGCAAAGCGAACCATGGTGGGCCTCGGCGTCAGTGTGGCCGGGACAGCCTGCCATCTTTGGCAGGAAAATGGCAGCACCCTGCCGGATTTCATGGGAAAGGTGCCCGGGTTTCCCCCGTGACACGCAAGCGCTCGGCTCAGGCCCAGCGGGAGAGAGGGGAGGGAATGGCGTAGGCGTAGCCCTGCTGGTAGTCGCAGCCCAGCCGGTTTGCCACCTCGATATGGGCCTGGGTCTCCACTCCCTCGCACACCACGGCCATGCCGAGTCGTTGAAGGTATTTCACCAGCCCCGTCAGCATGTTGAGGGCATGGGTGCTGCGTACAGCCTGGAGCAGCAGGGAACGATCCAGCTTCACGATCTCGTAGGGGAGCATCATCAGGCGCTGGAAGTTGCATGCCAGGGAGCCGAAGTCGTCACAGGCGATGTGGGCGCCATGGGCTCGCAACACCTCGATCATCTCCCTGTGCTGGTGCTTGATCCTGACGTGTTCCAGCACCTCGAACCAGATGGCGATCCCCAGCTTGCGGGCCTGGAGCAGCACCAGCAACAGCAGATTGCGGTAGGTGGGGCTGGAGAGCGCCGGATTGAGGTTGATGGAGAGCGCATAGGGGCCTTTTTGGGCGAGCACGGGCAGATCGCGCATGATGGCCCTGAGCATGACGATATCCAGGTGCAGAGCGTCATTTTCGCCGAGGGCGGCAAAATCGATGCCCTGATAACCCTGGCTGCCGGCATCCCAGCGTCTGGCCAGCACCTCATACCCCTTGACCTGACGATCCTGGCCGATGATGGGCTGGTAAAAGGGGACGACGATATCCGCCATGCTGACCATGGCACTCACGGGATACTCTTCTTTGAACGCAAACATGGCTCTCACCTGACGGGAACATGGCTGCGCATCATACAGGGAGGGTCTAAAGGGAGGCTGTAGGAAGAGTCTGATAATGGGCGTGGGCAGGAAGGAGGGGGGTCAGGGAAGGGCATGGCCCTGTGCAGGTGCGGCGCCAGCCAGGGGGGCTGCGTGCATGGCCTGGGCAAGCCAGGACCAGTCGAGCATGGGGGAGCCCGCCTTGAAGCGCTGATAGGCGCATCCCTGACGGATGGTCAGGAAGAGGGTGCTCGGCAGGCCGAGGCGGTTGAGGTAGCGCACCATCACGTCTCCCTGATAATCCCGCAGCCGCAGTTGCAGCTCGGGCAGTGTCAGCCCGTGCTCGCGACCCGTTTCATCCCAGATTTCAAACATCTGTGTGCACTCCTTGCGACATGAGGCTCCACTGTTTCTAAAAAGTGCGGGGAGGGCAATTGTCAGATCTGACAGCGCCATGTGGATTCTATCCAGAAAAGCGAAAACCCGGCGCGAGGCCGGGTTGTCTGAAGGATGGTGGAGGGAGAAGGATTCGAACCTTCGAAGGCAGAGCCGTCAGATTTACAGTCTGATCCCTTTGGCCGCTCGGG